>NZ_NFIR01000019.1:0-67214 GCF_002159465.1 Eubacterium sp. An3 | reverse complement strand
GATCAATCTTCGGGACCTGTATCCTGATGTATATAAAACCGATGCCTTTGTGGATGTGGCTGAAGAAGTGCTGGCAGTAATCCAGAGCCAACAGCAGGCCGATGCAGCCTATGAGCGCCAGAAATTCCGGCACAAGGCTCATTATTCTCTGGACCGGGAGGATGACATTGAAAACGATACCCTTGCCCGGCCACTTACTCCAGAGGAAGTCATGGAGCAGAAACAGCTGCGGGAAGAAGTGTATGCTGCACTGATGCAGCTGCCCGCCATCCAGGCCCGACGCATTTACGCCCGGTTCTACCTGGGTATGACGGTGGCAGAGATCGCTAAGGTCGAGGGAGTTGACCGCCGCCGCGTGTGGGCAAGTATCCGGCGTGGTTTGAAGAAGTTGGCGTACCTGTTGGATGCCAACAAGTAATATAGTCATAATTTAAGGGCAGAAAAATAGCCGGTGGGGGACTTTTGATTCTTCCATCGGCTTATTTACTTTCCAAATCAATATCTGCGTCAGGATCGGTTATCTGCACCATCCTTTTTAGCTCATCAGCCAATGCACGGGTCGAATTCAATAGAACCTTTCTGGCTTCCGGAGGACACGAAAGATAAAGTTGCCGCATCTCATTAGCAGTTTGCTCATCTTCAGGCATATCAAGATTCATCAGGGAATCCAACGACAAATCCAACACTCTGGTAAATGCACGCAGAACCTCAAAAGAAGGGTTCTTTTTGCCCCTCTCACAACTTTGAACGTGTTTCAGCGAAACATGGCTCAGATCGGCGAGTTCCTGTTGCGTAAGATTTTTTTCCTTGCGCGCTTTTTGTATCCTTTGTCCCAGTTCTTTTAACAGTTCCATAGGCACTATCGTCTCCTTTATAATATTTTATCGTGCCCATCTTTCTGCCGGAAGAACCTTATAAAATTGAGGCTACAGAAATTTCACACATCCTTTTGAAAATTAGCGATCTCGTTTCTAACACTTATCGGAGTGTGCAGCAGGAACGGGATAAAAATTGTAATATACCATAATTGTTTCTTGTGGACAAGGATATGGCAAGGCACCTCCACACCTTTGCGGAATCACAAAGTATTGCGTAAAATGATAGCACAATGATTCGCGGAAGGGAGGTGTGATACTTGGAGCGATATTTGATGTACCTGAGAAAATCCAGGATGGATACCGACTTTGATGATGTTTCCGTAGAGGAAACTTTAAATCGGCACCGGCGTATTTTAGAGTCGTTTTGCAAAGAGCGACGTTTGAATGTTGTGGAAACTTTGGAAGAAGTGGTTTCTGGTGAGTCACTCTCTGCGCGGCCCCAAATGCTACGCCTTCTGGACCTTGTAAACACGGGAATGTACGCTGGTGTAGTATGCGTTGACATAGAGCGCTTGTCCAGAGGATCTTCGCTGGAATCCGGCTATATAATGCAGGTCTTGCAGACGAATAGCTGCAAGATCATCACGCCATCCAAAATCTATGACCTTCAAAACGAATCGGACGAGCAGTTTACGGACATGAAGTTCATGTTTAGCCGATACGAACTGAAAACCATCACTAAACGTCTGGTCAGAGGCCGTAACCAATCGGCATCTGAGGGAAAATTCCTTGGCTCTATGGCTCCTTATGGATATCGTTCTTACAAGTTGCCCGGCACGAAGGGGAGCAGCCTGCAAATCGAACCAGGCGAGGCAGAGATTGTGCGGTTAATTTTTGATATGTATGGAAAGCAAGGTATCGGCTACAATACCATTGCATATCAGTTGAACCAGATGCATATTCCTTCTCGCACTGGCACATGGGGACAAACCTCAATCGCAAATATTTTGAACAATGAGGTCTACTTGGGAATGATACGCTGGCGGCATGAACCTACAAAACGTGTCGTAAAAGACGGTATGCTTGTAAAAAAGCGGGTAAAGTCTCACGATTATGAGTTATATGAAGGCTTGCATGATCCAATCGTTACTCAAGAACAGTGGGACGCCGTAAGAGCCAAGCAGAGGGAAAGAGGCCATGTTTCGGTCAATACAAACAGGAAGTTGGCTAATCCTTTTGCTTCTATTTTATACTGTGAAAAATGCGGTGCGCTTATGAAGCGAAATGTCCCTAGCAAAAAGCAGAGTACATTGCCTTGGTATCGCTGCCCAACCAGGGGGTGTAACTGCCGGGCAATCAAATGTGATTTTGCAGAGGAAGCGATTTTGGATGCAATGAGAAGTTGGTTGGCAGAATATACAATCAGGGTAAAATCAGATGATCTTCCTCAAACAGATCCTATTGATACAGCCTTATCTGTTGTTCAAGGTCAACTGGCTCAACTTCGCACACAACAGGACAATATTTGCGAATACTTAGAGAAAGGCGTTTATACCGTTGAAATGTTCACAAAACGCAATGAAACATTGATGAAAGAGCTTCGAAAGCTGCAAGCCTCAGAGGATGACCTGCTGAAGCAGAAGGAATCCAAGAGCAGTACGAAAAGCATTGAAGCAGAGGTAATACCTACAACACAGCGAATCCTGGACAGTTATCCCCACCTATCGGTAGAAGAAAAAAATCGGTTGTGGAAAATTGTCATGAAGAAAATCACAATGTATCGAACGCCAGAAGGAGACTTTACCCTACATATTTATCCAAAGCTCCCTATGGGAAACACGCCGTAGGCTGTAGGCGAGTTCAAATCTATATCTCGACGCTGCCCTCCTCTTGTGATATACTAATTTACAGTATGTCTTTACGAGAGGAGGATTTTTTATGGGCCGACAGGCCAACGAAACGAAGCCTATCAAACATATTTGTGCGGGTCTGTTGGCCCATGTGGATGCAGGGAAGACCACGCTTTCGGAGGGGATTCTATATCTGACCGGAGGCTTGCGGAAGCTGGGACGGGTGGATCACGGCGATGCGTTTCTTGATAATTTTGCGCTGGAGAGGAGCCGGGGAATCACGATTTTTTCCAAGCAGGCGGTATTCCCGCTGGGAGAGACGGAGGTTACGCTCATTGATACGCCGGGACATGTGGACTTTTCGGCGGAGATGGAGCGGGCGCTCTGGGTCATGGATTACGCGGTGCTGGTGGTGAGCGGCGCCGACGGAATTCAGGGACACACGGAGACGCTCTGGCGGCTGCTGAAAGCGTATCGGATTCCCACATTCATTTTTGTAAACAAGATGGATCAGGACGGAACAGACAGGGAAGCGCTGCTCCAGGAACTTAAGAAGAATCTGGATGACGGATGCATTGCTTTTGACAGCCTGCGGATGCCGCAGGAAACCGGAACAAAAGGCTTCGCGGCCGGGGACAAAAAAAATGCGGCTAGGGTAGAGAACGCCCGTGATGAAGCTCTGATCAGCGCCGGCTCGGAGGATATCCTTGAAGAGATCGCCATGTGTGATGAGGATGTGCTGGAAGCATATATGGAAACCGGCGACATTCGGAAGAGTGATGTGATTCGTCTGATCGGCGAGAGGAAAATCTTTCCCTGCTACTTTGGTTCCGCGCTGAAGCTCTCCGGAGTGGAGACTTTGCTGGCAGGGCTTGAGCAGTTTACGAGAATGCCGGAATATCCGGATGAGTTTGCGGCGAAGGTTTTTAAGATATCGAGGGATGAGCAGGGCAGCCGTTTGACCCATATAAAGATCACCGGGGGCAGTCTGAAGGTGAAGACCTCTTTCGGGGAGAAGGAAAAGGTGGATCAGATCCGGGTGTATTCCGGTGCTAAATACGGGATGCAGGATGTGGCGGAGGCCGGAACGGTCTGTGCGCTGACCGGCCTTTCGGAGACAGCAGCGGGCCAGGGGCTGGGCGAAGAAAAAGATCTGGAAGCTCCTTTGCTGGAGCCGGTTCTGAGCCGCAGCGTTATTCTCCCGGAAGGAACGGATGTACCAAAGGCGCTTCGCCAGCTGAAACAGCTGGAGGAGGAGGACCCGCTCCTGCATATCGTGTGGAACAGTCGTCTGGAAGAGATTCAGATGCAGCTCATGGGAGAGGTGCAGACGGAAGTTCTGAAGAGTATGATCGCAGAGCGTTATCAGATGGACGTGGAGTTTGGCGCGGGCCGCATCATGTATAAAGAAACCATTGCGGATACGGTAACTGGCGTGGGGCATTATGAGCCTCTGCGTCATTATGCGGAAGTACATCTGCGCATGGAGCCGGGAGAGCGGGGCAGCGGTCTGGTTTTTGGCACGGACTGCAGCGAAGACAATCTGGACGGCAACTGGCAGCGGCTCATTCTGACACATCTGATGGAAAAGGAACATCCCGGCGTGTTGGCGGGCATGCCTATCACAGATATGAAGATCACGTTGACGGCGGGGAAGGCGCATTTGAAGCATACCGAAGGCGGGGACTTCCGGCAGGCCACTTATCGGGCGGTGCGTCAGGGACTGATGCAGGCGGAATCTGTTCTGCTGGAGCCTTGGTATGTGTTCCATCTTGAACTGCCGGCGGAGCAGGTGGGCCGGGCCATGGCGGATGTACAAAAACGATACGGAACCTTTGAGGCTCCCCTGATGGAAGGAGAGCGGGCGGTCCTTTCAGGACGGGCGCCGGTATCGGAAATGCTTGACTATCCGGCGGAAGTACAGTCCTATACCGGAGGCCGGGGCAGGCTTGCCCTGCGGCTGGAAGGATATTATCCCTGCCATAACCAGGAAGAGGTGCTGGCGGACATCGGCTATGACAGTGAGGGAGATGTGGACAACCCGTCCGGTTCTATCTTCTGTTCCCATGGAGCGGGATTTTTTGTCCCGTGGGACCAGGTGCCGGATTACATGCATATCAAGGAAAAAATACCGGATATCACTGATTCGGCGGATGGTGGGGAAGCGAATGCGTTTGTCCGGGGAAAAAACGAAAGTATGGAAGAAAAGAAAGATGCGAGAGACAGCGGAGTCACCTACGCTTCTTCTTATATAGAAGACAAAGAACTGGAAGCCATCTTTCTCCGGGAGTTTGGAAGTAAAAAACAGCAGGAGGACCGCTACCGGGGATACCGGAAAACATCTGGCCGGGCAGCGGGTACATCCGGAAGCCGAAGCTCATCGGGAAGCGGAACTTCCAAATACTCAGGCGCCGCCGGAACGCTGTCCGGCAGGAACGAGGAAAAGCAATACCTTCTGGTGGACGGCTACAATATCATATTCGCCTGGGATTTTCTGAAAGAGCTGGCGGAGGTGAATCTGGAGGCTGCCCGGGGCAAGCTGATGGATATCCTCTGTAATTACCAGGGATTTTCCGGCGTTACCCTCATTGTCGTTTTCGACGCCTACAAGGTGAAAGGGAATCCGGGAGAAATCTTCAAATATCATAATATCCATGTGGTGTACACGAAGGAGGCGGAAACCGCCGATCAGTATATTGAAAAGACGACCCATGAGCTGGGGCATAAGCATCAGGTGACAGTGGCGACTTCTGACTCGTTGGAGCAGGTGATCGTCATGGGACAGGGAGCGAGGAGATTATCAGCTTCTGATTTCCGGGAAGAGGTGGAGCAGGCGGAGCAGGAGATCCGGCGAATAAACAGGGAACGCCGGCAAAATGGTAAAAATTATCTTCTGGAAAATGCGGATGACGAGACGGCTGAACTTCTGGAAAATGTGCGGCTGGGAAAGGCGGATTGGAAAGACGCAGCAAAAAAATAACCTGAAATTGTGATGCAGAGGATGCCGGAAACGGATTATGCAGCAATGCTTCGAATCTTGACTTTTTCACTAGGGTATGATATACATAGAATTTGGATACGATGGATATTTTTATAAAATATTTCCCGGACCCGGCATCTTTTCATGAGGGGATAAGCAGGGTCCGGATACGAGGAGATAACTATGCTTGAACTAAAGAATATCAGCTATATTGTTGAGGATGATAAAGAGATTCTGGAAGATGTGAATCTTTCCATTGACGACAAATTTGTAGCAATCACCGGGCCCAACGGCAGCGGTAAATCAACCCTCGCAAAGCTTATTGCGGGGATTATTCATCCTACCGCCGGAAGAATCCTTCTGGACGGAGAGGATATCACAGATTTAAATATTACAGAGAGAGCCAAAAAAGGTATCAGCTACGCTTTTCAGCAGCCGGTACATTTTAAGGGACTGAAGGTTAAGGATCTGATTTCTGTGGCGTCCGGCAGAACCATGTCTGTGAAGGAGATCTGCGATGTGCTTTCAGAAGTGGGGCTGTGCGCCAGAGATTATGTAAACAGAGAATTAAACGGAAGCCTCTCCGGAGGAGAGCTCAAGCGGATCGAGATTGCCATGATCCGTGCCAGAGCCACGAAGCTTTCTGTTTTTGATGAGCCGGAGGCCGGCATTGATCTGTGGAGCTTTAACAGCCTGATTCATGTGTTTGAGGAGCTTCACGAGAAGACAGAGGGAACCATCCTGATCATTTCTCATCAGGAGAGGATTCTTGAGATTGCAGATAAGATTATTGTGATAAACGGCGGCCATGTGGAGAAGGTAGGACGCGGAGAAGACGTGATTCCGGGACTGCTTTACACTTCGTCAGCCTGCCAGAAACTGAGCCAGAAGTAAGGAGCGGGACAGATATGAGTGAGATGGATTTAATACAGAAAGAGCTGCTGGAGCAGGTGGCAGACCTTCACGGCGTGCCTGCCGGAGCTTATAATATCCGTGCAAACGGAGCGTCAGCAGCAAGAAATACAACAGCTAATATTGATATTATTACCAAAGAAGACAAGCAGGGTATCGATATTATCATCAAGCCGGGAACAAAGAACGAAAGCGTGCATATCCCGGTGGTTTTAAGCCAGAGCGGTCTCACAGAGGTTGTGTACAACGATTTTTATATCGGAGATGACAGTGATGTGACGATCGTGGCCGGCTGCGGTATCCACAACGGCGGCGGAAGCCTTACCAAACATGACGGCGTTCACACTTTCTATGTGGGTAAAAATGCAAAGATACGTTACGTGGAGAAACACTATGGCAGCGGCGAGGGAACCGGGGAGAAGGTGATGAACCCGGATACAGTCATTCATATGGATGAGAATTCATATTTTTACATGGATACTGTTCAGATCAAAGGCGTGGACAGCACAGACCGTGTGACAACGGCGGATCTGAAAGCGGGAGCGAAGCTTGAGGTATCGGAAAAACTGATGACTCACGGTGTGCAGACTGCAAAAACAGCTTTTGATGTTCAGCTGAACGGCGAGGGCAGCAGCGCCAACGTAATTTCACGTTCTGTTGCGCGGGATCGTTCTTTTCAGGATTTTCAGGCTAAAATCAGCGGCAATGCCGCCTGCGCCGGACACAGCGAGTGTGACGCGATCATCATGGATGACGCCCGCGTGAGCGCAACGCCGGAACTGGAAGCCAACAACATTGATGCAGAATTAATTCATGAAGCGGCCATCGGAAAAATTGCCGGTGAGCAGCTGATCAAGCTGATGACTCTGGGACTGACAGAGGCAGAAGCGGAAGAGATGATTATTTCCGGTTTCCTCAAATAATTTGAAATAAGGCAGAAGGATGGAAGGAGATACCAATGAGACAATGTATGGATGCAAAGAATCTTCACCAGCGCCTTAGCCGCATCAGGGGACAGATCAATGCCATTGATAAAATGGTGGATGAAGATGTTCCCTGTGAAGATATTCTGATTCAGGTAAACGCTGCGAAGTCCGCTCTTCATAAAGTGGGACAGATTATTCTGGAAGGACATCTGAATCACTGTGTGAGGGATGGAATCGAACATGGGGATGCGGATAAGACGATTGCAGATTTTGCCAGAGCGGTAGAATATTTTTCAAGATTATAGCCGGCGGGAGGGAAAGGTATGGGTTCTTTTGAACAGGAAATCAAACGATATGAGTCGAAGATGCGTTCCTGCGCGACCATGACAGAGCTTCTGGTAGCGATGTCTTCCTGGCAGAGTTTCGCAGACAGTCATGGTTTATCGGATGAGAACAGGAAGACAGTGGATAAAGCTTACATGGAAGCGGAAGCAAAGCTGATTACACAGGTGAAGCCTACTCTGTGGTAGTACCAGGGCTGTTGATGTGTCAGCATAAGAATACGATAAAAACTGCCATACAAAACCAGTGATTTTGTATGGCAGTTTTTAGGTGATAAGAGTTTATTCTGCTACTTCTCCGGAGATAATCCATGGAGCAGGCTTTGCCTCAAAGACATTTTTGCGGTTCAGCTTGGACATGGATATCTGAATTACTTCGCTGCGTGAAATATGATATTTTTCAAAAATGCGCAGGATAGAGGAGAGAATATCAAGTTCCAGCGTATAGACCACGAACTTCATCTGCGGGTTGATTTTCAGAAGATTCTGAACCTCCTCCTCAAAGCGTTCGGTGGCGACGATGAAAGACAGAGAAGGAACCGGAAGATTGCGCATGGAACGGCGGCTGGTGTCCTCCACGATGGTAACGTTGGTCAGACCGAATTTGTTAATGTTTTCTTCCATGGAATAGCGGTCATGTTTATTGTATTCCACGGCGATGATCTGTCCGTCGCTGGCGATCATGGCGGATTCCACAGCGATGCTCTCACCGCTGATGATACAGATGGTGTCCTGATCGTCCAGATGAAGCTTATTGACGATTATGGAACGGATCTCACTGGCCACGTAACGGACAGAGCCCTGAGAAAAATTATCGTTCTGCATGCCGATCCGGTAGGAACTTCTGGAGTTTGGATTGAAAATCAGCATAACGGACGGGCTGGTGATCTCCGTATCGATCATTTCTGAAAGCTTGCATATATTTACGCTGCCTTCCGGATTCAGCCCGGTTTTGAACCAGATGTCGCAGTCGCCGAGACCGTAATCCCAAAGATTAAAGAAAAAGTTCGGATCTCCGGCATCGGCAAAAACGAGAACTCTTTTGTGTGTCTCAATAGTAGGAATCAGGTTCTTCTGTTTTTTGCTGATATCAATTAATTTGATTTTTTCAATATCAAGACCGGCTTTTTTGGAAAAATATTCAAGCCAGGCGAGAATCTGTGTGTTGGTGAAGGAAGATTTGTTGTTAAGCATGGGAAGACCTCCTTTTGATATAATTATATTTATTTTAGTACAATATATGAGAAAAGGCAAGAAATGAATAGATTTCCTTGTAAAATTGCCACAAAAGTTGTAGAATTAAAAAGATAAAATAAGAAGGGAAGATGAAGGGTGAAGATATCGACAAAGGGACGGTATGCATTGCGGCTGATGCTGGACATTGCATTGCATGAAAAAGAGGGCAGACCGGTTCGCATTAAGGATATTGCCAGCCGGCAGGATTTGTCCTGCAAATATCTGGAGCAGATTATTTCCGCGCTGCATAAAGCGGGCTACGTCCGCAGTATTCGCGGTCCGCAGGGCGGATACCTTCTGACGAGGACGCCGTCTCAATATACGGCGGGGATGATTCTCCGGCTGACCGAGGGCAGTTTAGCTCCGGTATCCTGTCTGGAAGGAGAGGAAAACACCTGCAGCAGGCTTAATGAGTGCGCCACGGTGATTCTGTGGCAGAAACTCAACGACGCCATCAGCGGTGTGGTGGATACGGTAACTCTTCAGGATCTGATGGAATGGCATTGTGACAGGTGTGGAAACCATTATGTCATATAAAGTGTGTCAAAGATGAAAAGAAAGAGTTTAAAATAATGATCGGACAGTATTCTTTATACCAATGGCTGATATTTTTTTATATTTACAGTTTTTTTGGATGGATATTTGAATCATCTTATGTGTCTTTGCGAAAAAAGAAATGGGTGAACAGGGGATTTCTGATGGGCCCGTTTCTTCCAATATACGGAGGCGGCGCGGTAATGATGCTCTTTGTATCGGAGCCTTTCCGCTCCAATTTAATACTCACTTATTTCGCAGGAGCGGTGGGAGCCACTCTGCTTGAGCTGGTTACCGGTATCGTTATGGAAAGTATTTTCAAGATAAAATACTGGGATTATTCCTCAAAAAAATACAACTATAAAGGGTATATCTGCCTGTCGTCCACCATTGTGTGGGGATTTTTTACTGTGTTGATGAATGAAGGGATTCACCCGTGGATCACTGCTTTTCTGAAGACGGTGCCGGTTCTGCCTCTTCATATTGTTTTTGGTATTGTTTCCGTGCTTTTTATCGTTGACCTGGCGGTGTCTGTGAAGGAAGCGCTGGATCTTCGGGACATGCTGGAGAAAATGGAGAGTCTGCGCGAGGAAATGCTGCGGCTGCGGCGGAGAGCGGATGTTGTTATTGCCTGTCTGGATGACAGCTGGCGGGAATTTGTGGAAAAGAATCCTGCCGCAGACCGGTTTGGAGAGATTTACAAAGGTCTTGAACTTCGTTATAATAAGATCAGGCAGAGCGTCATGGAGAAGGGGATACTCACAGATGACCAGAGAAATGAGCTGGGTGAGCTGAAAGAGCGTTTTAACGTGCTGATCGAACAGCTGGAGAAGCTTCGAAAAGGAAAAACGCACACAAGGCTCAGGAAACGTCTGAGAATACGAATCCTCGGCAATCCGACCATGACTTCCGCGCGCTACCCGGTCTCTCTGGAGTCTCTTAAAGAGCGATTCCGGGAATCCAGAAAAGAAGAATCCCGGAAAGACTAAGGGCGGCAATACATTTTCACACATATTTTTATGAAAGAAAGGACTATACTATAATGAATTTGAACTTAAAAGGCATTCGGATTACAAGATGTGAGTTCCACAATGAGATGGGACCAAATACAAAATTGAATCTTCAGGTAAATGTTAATAATCAGATTAAGCTTCCGAAAGATATGTCGGCGGAATCGGTGGGAACAGTCATCACAAAGGTGATGGTGGGATCTCCTCTGCATCCTCTGTATCTTTATCTGGAACAGGTCAGCAGTTATGCCGATACCGACGAAGTAAAGGGGGAGACTCCGGATATGGAAAGTATGATGAGCCTCTACAAAACCATCTGTGTACCGATGGCTATGAAGGAGCTGGAAGAGACCATTAAAAAGATTTGTGCGGTTTATCATATTCCGGAGATTAAGATTCAGAAAAATGACAATACAGAGAAAGGACGGCACGGTTATTTGAACTGATCGGATATTCTTTGGAAACGGCATTTCAGTCTGCGGGCATTCTGCTGCACCGCCGGCAGGTATTTCATCGGATACGGTCATACTTACAGAAATATTACAATAGCGAGAAGTTATTAAGATAGTATGAAGTTGCCGAAAAAGAATTGACGAACGATGAAAGATGCGGTACTGTTTATCATAAATGATTGATCAACAAATGACGTGCGTCATGCCTTTTGTGTCAGGCGGCGCGCGGATGCACTAGTTAGAATATCAGAACCCGAAAGGTGATTTTTATGAGAGACAAATTAAATCAGTATAAACATGTTTTGTTGTTGTTATATTTTCCTTTTTATCTGGCTGCTTTCCGCTATCTTGAGAATATAAGACCGGATCGTTTACACATTATCAGTTCACCCCTGGACCAGTACATTCCGTTCATACCGGTGTTTATCCTGCCGTATCTGTTCTGGTTTCTTTACATTGCGGGACCGGGTCTTTATTTTCTGTTCTGTGAGAAAGAAGTATTCTGTCGGCTGATGTATTTTGGAATGATAGGAATGACTGTCTTTCTGGTGGTGTCCTGGGTATATCCGAACGGTCTTGCCATCCGGCCGGACAGTTTTGCTGATAACAATGTCTTCACGCAGCTGACGAGATTTGTTTACAGTGTGGATACCGCGACAAATGTACTTCCAAGTATCCATGTTTTTAATTCTGTGGGCATTTATCTGGCGGTGAAAGACAGCGAGCGCCTGAGTCAGAAAAAAGGAATACGGTATGCGTCGCTGATCATGACAACCTTGATTATTTTGTCCACCATGTTTGTGAAACAGCATTCCGTGGTGGATGTCGTTGCCGGACTGACATTGTCCTACGTTTCCTATGAACTGGTTTATGGCGGCCGGGCCGTACAGATATGGAACAGCATGAACATGGTGAAATACCGTAAAAAAGAAGAATTGAAGTCCTGACAGCGTGACGGGCAGATGACCGCCATAGCAGAGGAATATATAAACTGCCTGGAAGGGAAGAGGACAGCATGAGAAAAATTATGTTTGTAGGACGGAGTGAGTCAGGGAAAACTACGCTTACTCAGGCGATGAAGGGAAAAAAGATCATTTATCATAAGACACAGTATGTGAATCATTATGACGTTATCATTGATACGCCGGGAGAGTATGCGGAGACGAGGCGTCTCGGCGGTTCTCTGGCTGTATATGGAGCGGAATCTGACGTGATCGGACTGCTCATAAGCGCTACGGAACCTTTTTCTCTTTATCCGCCCAACTGCACTTCTCAGAGCAATCGGGAGGTTGTGGGTATTGTGACGAAATGCGACCACTGGGCGGGAGACCCGGAGCAGGCGGCGGAATGGCTTCGTCTGGCGGGCTGCAAAAAGATTTTCTATACCAGCTCTTTTACCGGTGAAGGTATTGCCGATATCATCTCGTATCTCAAGGAAGAGCATGAGACTCTGCCATGGGAGACGGTAAAAGCACAGTATGATAAGCTGGAATACGGAAGTAATGCTTCGGATGAAGACATGAACATCAACGGCGTGGTGGTGTAATTCATATGTAATCATATAAAAAGCGGATGCAGGAGCAGCGCCCGATGGCTGTCTCATGCATCCGCTTTTTTGATAGGCGCATTCGGATAAAATCCGGTTAAGCGCAAAAAAAATAAGCTCCCTGCCGGACTTGAACCGGCGACCTACGCATTACGAATGCGTCGCTCTACCAACTGAGCCAAGGAAGCTTGTCTGAACTGACTTGTCTATTCTACAATATTTCAGCATAAAAATCAATAATAAATTTATTTCTGCGATTGTTTTTTTGCTTTTGTCTGTCCTGATGCGGCAATCTGCTCAGATCTTTCCCGTACATTTTTTGCATATGCCGTGAAAAACAACGCTGCACTCCGTAATCTCTCCGTCAAAGTTCTTGTTCAACTGTTGATATAGGGAAGAATCCGGATAATAGGGAAGATCGAGGAGGCATCCGCAGGAATCACAGATAAAATGAGAATGCGGCGTAGACAGACCGTCAAAACGGTCGGTACGATCCTCGCAGGATATTTTTTTAATTTTGCCAAGCTTGGTGAGAAGAGAAAGATTGCGGTATACCGTTCCCAGGCTGATGTTGGGAAAGCTCTCTCGCACCTCCATGTAGATAGAGTCAGCTGTAGGATGATCATGATGGGAGAGAACGCATTGTAAAATCGCTTCTCTCTGCCGGCTTTTCTTCATAGGAGCAGTCATTGATGAATCATCTCCCTCCGTAATTAATATTGATAATCGTTACTGTTCTCATTATATATGAGGAGTAATAAATTTGTCAAGAATCAGGTTGACAAAGAAAAGTATGGATAGTATACTTTGAGCATCGAAAGAAATGTGATTTTAGGAAAAAGGAGATATTTTCTTATGTTAGAGAAGATGAAGGAAATTATTGCAGAGCAGCTTGGCGTAGAAGAGGATGAGATTTCTCTTGAGACTTCCTTTAAGGAAGACCTGGGAGCAGATTCCCTTGACTTATTTGAGTTAACCATGGCTTTGGAAGAGGAGTATGACATCGAGATTCCTGCTGAAGAACTGGGCGAGATTGAAACCGTGAACGATGTCGTTGAATATCTCAAATCCAAAGGTGTGGAAGAATAAGAGTCTGCATGCGATAAGAGACACGAACAGGTATTGAAAGATAACACATCTTTCAATACCTATTTTTGTGTGGCGCTGTTTTCTTACATAATAAATACAAAACAGTCATTTTTATGAAGTTTGAAAAAAGTATTGGAAATTCGATTCATTTCGTTTATAATAGCTATAAGTGTGCAAATTAATGAGCAGAAATGCAGTCAGACAGGGCCCGTACGGACTCTGCTTCAGATAGACAGGATAAAGATAGAAAGGAGATTCCCAATGGCTACGGATATTGGAATTGATTTAGGTACAGCGAGTATTTTAGTATATGTAAAAGGTAAAGGCGTTGTGTTAAAAGAGCCTTCTGTTGTTGCTTTTGATGTGGATACGAGAAAGATCAAGGCAATAGGCGAGGAAGCAAGACTGATGATAGGAAGAACGCCGGGAAATATTGTGGCGGTTCGTCCATTAAGACAGGGTGTCATCAGTGATTATTCCGTTACGGAGAAGATGCTGAAATACTTTGTTCATAAAGCAGTGGGCAAGAGTCTTTTCGGAAGAAAACCAAGAATTT
Organism: Eubacterium sp. An3; assembly: GCF_002159465.1. Classification (NCBI taxonomy): domain Bacteria; kingdom Bacillati; phylum Bacillota; class Clostridia; order Eubacteriales; family Eubacteriaceae; genus Eubacterium; species Eubacterium sp. An3. The sequence goes on along the minus strand of NZ_NFIR01000019.1, from coordinate 52,964 downwards.
CTGTCTGTGTGCCAAGCGGCGTTACTGAGGTGGAAAAGAAGGCCGTGGAAGATGCTACTTACGCAGCGGGAGCAAGAGATGTTAAGATTATTGAGGAGCCTGTGGCAGCGGCTATCGGAGCGGGAATCGATATTGCGAAACCTTGCGGCAACATGATCGTGGATATCGGTGGCGGAACTTCAGATATCGCGGTAATCTCTCTGGGAGGCACTGTTGTCAGCACCTCCATTAAGGTGGCAGGCGATGATTTTGACGAGGCGATCGTCCGTTATATGAGAAAGAAACATAATCTGCTGATCGGTGACCGGACAGCAGAAGATATTAAGATTCAGGTGGGCAGCGCCTACGTGAGAGCGGAGGAATCTTCCATTGAGGTTCGCGGCCGAAACCTGGTGACAGGTCTTCCTAAGACGGTGACTGTGACCTCAGAAGAAACCAGAGAGGCATTGAGAGAGGCTACAGCACAGATTGTTGAAGCTGTCCACAGCGTGCTGGAGCGCACTCCGCCGGAACTGGCCGCAGATATTTCCGACCGTGGAATCGTACTTACAGGAGGCGGAAGTATGCTGCAGGGACTGGAGCAGCTTATTGAGGAGAAGACAGGAATCACAACTATGACGGCCGACGATCCTATGACCGCGGTTGCCATCGGTACAGGACAGTTTATCGAGTATCTTGGCGGAAGATAAGGAAGGTAAGTTTGGAAGTAAACTTCCAAATCTACCATTATTAACGCAGCAAGTGCGTCAGGAAAGAGGAAAAGATGGCACATCTGGAAGGTTATGTAAGCCATATTCGATTTCATAATGAAGAAAACGGATATACCGTTTTGGAACTGGAAACGACCCACGGGGATGAGATCCTCGTGGGAACTTTTCATTATATCAATGAAGGAGAGTATCTCTCTGTGGAGGCGGAATTTACAGAACATCCGGCCCATGGCCCCCAGTATCAGGTGATTTCTTATCAGGTGAAAGAGCTGGAAGATAAGGAGGCCATGGAGAGGTACCTTGGCTCCGGGGCTGTCCGGGGTATCGGTCCGGCGCTGGCTGCCCGGATCGTGAAGAAGTTCAAGGGGGATACTTTCCGTATCATAGAAGAAGAGCCGGAACGTCTGGCAGAGGTGAAGGGCATCTCCATCCACAAGGCGATGAACTTCGCCGTGCAGTTTCAGGAGAAGCAGGAAATGCGTCATGCCATGATGTTTTTATCCGAGTATGGGATCGCCAATCATCTGGCGGTCCGTATTTTTGAGGAATATGGCGATAAAATGTATGATATTCTGCGGACGAATCCTTACAGACTGGCGGAGGATATTCACGGCATAGGATTTCGTATCGCGGATAATATCGCCGCAAAGGCGGGAATCGCGCCGGATTCGGAACATCGGATCTGCGCGGCCATTCTGTACACGCTCCAGCAGAGTGTAGGAGCCGGTCACGTGTATCTGCCAAGAGAGATTCTTTGCCGCAATACCGGGCAAATGCTCGGTATGCCCCCGGAATATATCGGGGATCATCTGATGAATCTGGTGATGGATAAAAAGCTGATGATTCGCGTTGCGGGTGAGGAGGAACACGTTTATTTAAGCACCTACTATTTTATGGAGAGGAATGCTGCCTCCATGCTCCTGAATCTTGATCTGAAGTTTCCGGCAGATGAAGAAACACTTGCCGGTCGTATCTCCTCATTGCAGGAAGAGACTGGCATAGAGCTTGACGAGCTGCAAAAGTCCGCCGTGCGGCAGGCGCTGACGGAAGGAGTTCTCGTGGTCACGGGCGGGCCCGGCACGGGAAAGACTACGACCATCAATCTGATGATCCGCTGTTTTGAGGCGGAAGATATGGATATCGTTCTGGCGGCTCCCACGGGCAGAGCGGCGAAGCGTATGACGGAGGCAACAGGCTACGAGGCAAAGACCATTCACCGTCTGCTGGAATTGAACGGAGGAATTGAGGATGGCGATACCTGGCGCTTTGAGAAGAATGAGGAGAACCCTATAGAGGCTGATGTGATCATTTTGGATGAGATGTCTATGGTGGACATTTCCCTGATGTATTCCTTCCTGAAGGCCGTACTGCCAGGTACCCGGCTGATTCTGGTGGGAGACTCCAATCAGCTGCCAAGCGTGGGCGCAGGAAATGTACTGAAAGACATCATTGAATCGGAAGTGTTTCCTGTGGTGCGGCTCACGAAGATCTATCGGCAGGAGGCTACCAGCCAGATCGTGTTAAATGCCCACAAGATCAACGAGGGAGAGCAGATCGTCCTTGATAACCGGAACCGGGATTTCTTTTTCTTTGAGAAAAAAGATATCCGCTCCGTGACGGCAGGAGTCATTTATCTTGTGAAGGACCGCCTGCCGGAATACATCGGCGTGAATCCCTTTGAGATACAGGTGCTGACGCCCATGCGCAAAGGCGAACTGGGCGTGGAACACATGAATCAGGTACTCCAGTATTATCTGAATCCCGCCTCGTCCGATAAAGAAGAGCGGGAAGTGCACACCGGAGTTTTCCGGGAGGGAGACAAGGTGATGCAGATAAAGAATAACTATAAGATCGAGTGGAAGGTCGTCAATAAAAAAGGATTTTCCGTGGAAGAAGGACTGGGCGTTTTTAACGGAGACATGGGCGTCATCCGCAAGATTAATACATTTACGGAAAAAGTGACCGTAGTCTTTGATGAGAACCGCCAGGTGGAGTACCCGTTCTCCAATCTGGATGAACTGGAGCTGGCTTACGCCATCACCATACATAAGTCCCAGGGCAGCGAGTACCCGGCAGTGGTGCTGCCGCTCTTAAGCGGCCCGTCCATTTTGTGCAACAGGAATCTGCTCTACACGGCGGTGACCAGAGCGCAGCGGTGCGTGGCCATCATCGGCCGCCAGACTATGGTGGAGCAGATGATCCGCAACGAGTCGGAGCAGAAGAGATATACAGGGCTTAGAGACTGTCTGATGGAGGGCAGCGTGTAAAAAACTGGTTTTAATCTCTGGAGACGCCGATACATACGGAGTAAATATATACATTTTTCACTCCGGCGGCGTGGAGGATGCGGGTGCAGATTTCCATGGTGGCTCCCGTGGTGTAGATATCGTCAATTAAGAGAACCGTGTTGATGCCTGTAATTTCCTTCCGGCAGGCGGGATTGACCATGAATGCGTCCTGCAGGTTGTTGAGACGCGCCTGAGGGCGGAGAGCTTTTTGGGGCGGCGTGTCAATGGTGCGCAGAAGCAGGTGACTCAGGCATGGAATATGCAGCAGGACGGACAGATCCCGGGCCAGAAGTTCCGCCTGATTATAACCCCGCAGACGGCGTTTGTGGCTGTGGATGGGAACGGGAACCAGTACGTCCGGTTTCCGTCGGAGAATATCTGCTGCATGGCGAGAAAAGATTTCGCGGACAAAGAACTGGGAGAGAACGCGGCGATTCTTGTACTTGAAGGCCGTCATGGCAGGACGTGTCTTTTCGTTATACAGAAAAAGCGCCAGGCCGGAACGAAAGCTTTTGGGAAATATGCGGCAGTCGTAGCAATATTCCTGCTCTCTAGAAGAGACCGGTTTGCCGCAGGACAGGCAGGTCGGTTCCTGCACATAGGGAAGCTGCGGAGCGCACTTGCTGCATACATAGTCCCTGTAAGGAAGCAGAACGCCGCAGACAGGACAGTTCCTCGGATAAAGGATGGGAAGAACACGGTCATAAAAGAGGAAGCGCAGCAGATTACGGGAGGGCAGACGGACCGGAACGACAGAAGAAGGCGCATCTGCCCGGCTGTTTGTATGAGTTTTATGACAGAATTTACAATAAATATAACGGAAAAACCGGAAATGCAGACGGTGCATTCCCGGTTTTTTCTTTTGTACAGATTTTTTTAATATATTAAGTTTCTCTAATATATCAAACATATTACGCCTTTCCTGTACTGCCAAAACCGCCCCGGTCCGTGTGGTGAAGCGTGTCTGTCTCCTCAAAATGGATGACAGGCTGGTGCTTCATGATACGGAACTGACAGATGCGGTCATTGACGTGAATCTCGGTGTCACGCACGGCGAGAACCGGCATGTACCACTGGTCATTGTCGCCGCAGTAGGATTCGTCGATGACACCCATGTGATTGGTCTGGATGACGCCAAAATTCTTGAATGTGGAACTTCGGGGCACCACATGGGCCTCATAACCCGCCGGAAGCTCCATGGCGACGCCTAAAGGAATGAGAGCAAACTCTCCTTTCTTCAATGAGACGTCTGCGGCGGCCCGCAGGTCGATCCAGTCCGACTTGTTTTCTATGTAGGTTAATTTCTCAATCTCATCAGAGAAATACTTGATTCGTATAGTTTCCATAAATGTATCTCCTTGTAACCGGAAAATGGCTGGGCTGGCGCAGGATGATGCAGATTACAGCGGGGCGTCTGCCGGCTGATCCAGGGTGATAAGCCTCTGGTTGCTGCTTCCGCGGAATTCCAGCGTCAGGTCGCGCAGTTCTTCGACATAAGGACCGTCCACCAGCACATTGGTCACAGACAAAAGATTGCCAATAGCAGGGTCTGTCTTGGCCATCTCCAGCAAATCTTCATAGACATAACCTGTGTAAGTCATAACATGACCGCCGGTGGCGCGTACCATGCGTCCCAGGGCTGCCAGAGGTTCCGGCTGGCAGAAAGGTTCTCCGCCGGAAAAAGTGATGCCGGAAAGGAGAGGATTCTTTCTGTATTCTCTAAAAATATAGTCTATTGTTTCCACATAGCCGTCAGTAAAAGAGTGAGTCTGGGGATTGTGACAGCCTTTGCAGTGATGCGGGCATCCCTGCACAAAAACGACATAACGGAGTCCCGGTCCGTCCACGATGGACTCTTCCACCAGACCGCTTAAGCGTAACTCAAAGGCCATGTTTTACGCGGTCTCTTTCTTCGGCTTTTTTGGCGTTATTAAAACGATCCATAGTACCCACCAGATATCCGGTGATTCTTCTGATGCGGTCAAAGTCGACATTTTTTCCGATTGCAGTGGTTTCTGCTGTTTTATTATTCAACATAAAAATGCTCCTTTCTATCTTTTGATGGGCGGGACGTCCGGATACTTCTTCTGAAGTTCCAGAAGCTTCTCGATGGAGATGGATTCTCCGGCCCGCCTTCCACAACGTGGACAGACGTCGTTAATGACTCCAGTATACCCGCAAACCGGGTCGCGGTCAACCGGGTGATTGATAGAACCGTAACCGACGCCCTGTTCTTTCATGTACCGGATAATGGATTCGAAGGCAGGAAGGTTACGGCTGGTATCGCCGTCAAGCTCCACATAGCTGATGTGACCGGCGTTGGTCAGCGCATGATATGGCGCTTCCAGCTCAATCTTCCGGTATGCCTTGATCGGATAATATACCGGTACGTGGAAAGAATTGGTGTAATACTCTCTGTCAGTGATGCCCGGCAGTTCTCCGTATTTTTTGCGGTCCATTTTTACAAAACGTCCGCTCAGCCCCTCGGCAGGGGTGGCAAGCAAGGTGAAATTAAGACCTGTCTTCTGGGACTCAGCGTCCAGTTTATGACGCATGTGGCTGATGATGGCGAGCCCCAGTTTCTGTGCTTCTTCACTCTCGCCGTGATGTTTGCCGATGAGCGCCTTTAATGTCTCTGCAAGGCCGATAAAACCGACGCTCAGTGTTCCGTGCTTCAGTACCTCGCCTATGGTGTCGTCAATGGACAGGTGCTCGGAATCAATCCAGATGCCCTGGGCCATCAGGAAAGGATAGTTGCGTACCTTTCTGGCCGCCTGAATCTTAAATCGATGCAGCAGCTGACGGATAACAAGATCCATCATATCATCAAGTTTCTGATAAAAAACTTCGAGATCGCCGTGGGCTTCAATTCCCAGCCGGGGCAGGTTGATGGAAGTAAAACTTAAGTTACCCCGCCCGAAAGTAACCTGTCTGTCCGGGTCATGGACGTTGCCGAGAACCCTGGTCCGGCAGCCCATGTAAGCGACTTCTGTATTAGGATCGCCTTCTTTGTAATAAGACAGGTTGAATGGCGCGTCAATGAAACTGAAGTTCGGAAACAGGCGTTTGGCTGAAGTTTTGATGGCCAGCTGGAACAGATCGTAATTCGGGTCGCCCGGATTATAATTGACGCCTTCTTTTACTTTGAAGATCTGTACCGGGAAAATAGGGGTTTCTCCTGCTCCCAGACCATCTATGGTAGACTCCAGCAGGTTTCGGATGACCATGCGGCCTTCCGGCGAGGTGTCCGTCCCATAATTAATGGAAGAAAACGGAACCTGTGCTCCGGCTCTGGAATGCATGGTGTTCAGGTTGTGGATGAGGGACTGCATGGCCTGACGGGTCTGCTCTTCCGTATACTGCATGGCCTGTTCCATGCAGAAGCTATGCATTTCATCCAGATTTTCCTTGAGGCTGTCCTCCAGAGGAAGCTGGCGGAAGGCGTCAAGGTAAGTCTGTTCCTGTCCCATCTTCAGAGGAAAGGTCACTGCATTTCTTAACACCTTTTCCAGGGTCTCAGCCTTCTGCCTGTCATAGCGCAGCCGAACCTCCACGAAGGAGCGCAAAGCCTTGAAATATTCTTTCGTGTAGGTCTTGGATACGCCTTCTGCCATGGCGTAGTCAAAGTTCGGGAGACTCTGGCCGCCGTGCATCTCGTTCTGGTTGGCCTGAATGACGATACAGGCCAGCGCCGCATAAGTAATGATGGACTGGGGTTCACGCACATAGCCGTGTCCGGTGGAAAATCCGCTCTTGAACAGGCGGATCAGATCGATCTGGCAGCAGGTCTCCGTCAGCATATAAAAATCCATATCATGGATATGGATGTCTCCGTTGGTGTGGGCCGCTCCGATATCTTTCGGCAGCACGTAGTTGGTGATGAAATACTTGGAACCTTCCGAACCGTACCGGAGCATGGTTCCCATGGCAGTGTCGCCGTCGATGTTGGCGTTCTCCCGCTTAATATTCTCCGATTTGGCGCTGGAGTAGGTCAGACGCTCATAAATATTCATCAGATCGAACTCGGTGCTGCGGATCTTGGCATGTTCCGCCCGGTACAAAATATAAGCCTTGGCGGTGGATGCGAAATCGTAGCGGATCAGCATGGCCTCCACAATATCCTGTATCTGCTCAACGGTGGGAACCTCCACATCTTCCACGGCATCGCAGACCTTCTGTGTCAGATAAGAAAGATCCGCGGGAGTCAGATGATCCTCGGAGGCAGTGCTGGCGCGATGGATCGCATTCAAGATCTTGATGGAATCAAAAGGAACCAGGTCGCCGTTGCGCTTCTGAATCTGTTTTCCCATAATATAGTAAAACTCCTTTAATATGTCATATAGACGAAACACAATATATAGTAATTGCGATGAAAACAAACACTATATAGTGAGTTGCGTACCACAATAGTATCACCGGACGAGGGTTTCGTCAACGGAAAATAGTTGTTGCATTTTCCGTAAAAAAGGGTAAGATATTATCAGACAATAAAAAACAGTTCTGACAATTGGCTGATTTGTTTATAAAGGGGGATATCCTGGAAAGTTATCCACATTTTCGGTAGAAGTGTGGAAAAGTCAAATGGACGAGGAAAACAGAGACTTATCAACAATAAAATAAAAAGTTATCCACATTATCCACAAAATCCACAGGTGATTGTGGATAATTTATGCACAACAAAAATAGACGGCTGTACATTTTATATATTTTTATAAAAAAGGAGAAATTTGAACGGCGGGAAGCAGGAGATGGAATATCATGCAGAATATAATCCCGCTGTAAAAAAGGGATTGACTCCGGACGTACGGTATGGTATATTAAGCTGGCGATGGAATAGGTCTTTTTTTTATGCCTAAAAAAGACAAATGCATAATTAAAAAATTGGAGGTGGAAGTTGTGCGCGTGAAGATTACATTGGCATGTACAGAGTGCAAGCAGCGTAACTACAATACTACGAAGGAGAAAAAGAATCATCCGGAAAGACTGGAAACCAGCAAGTATTGCAGATTCTGCAGGAAGCATACTGTTCATAAGGAAACAAAATAGTTGAACCGTTTATAAGGAGTGATGACATGAGCGACGAAAAAAAGAAAACAGGAATCCGTGGTTGGTTCCGTGGTCTTCAGTCCGAGTTTAAAAAGATCACCTGGCCGGATAAGGACAGGCTGGTACGAGAAACAGCGACTGTCGCAGTGGTATCTGTAATCCTTGGTATCATCATTGCTACCCTGGATATGGTTCTTCAGTATGGAATTAATTTTCTTGTCTAGCAAAAGGGTAAAGGTGAATATATGTCAGAATTGAACTGGTATGTGGTCCATACCTACTCAGGCTATGAAAATAAAGTAAAAGCGAATATTGAAAAGACAATTGAAAACAGAAAGCTGCAGGATCAGATATTCGAAGTCAGAGTTCCCCTTCAGGAAGTTGTAGAGATGAAGGGCGGAGTTAAAAAAAATGTTTCCAAAAAGATGTTTCCCGGATACGTTCTTGTAAACATGGTTATGAATGACGACACATGGTACGTCATCCGCAACACAAGAGGCGTTACAGGTTTCGTAGGCCCGGGATCTGAGCCTATCCCTCTGACGATGGCTGAGATGAGAAATCTGGGCATCGCTGAGACGGAAGAAGAGGTTGAGATCGATGTGGAAGTCGGCGATCTGATCGAAGTGGTATCCGGCGCATGGGAAGGTCGTGTGAGCCAGGTCAAAGATATTAACATGGGCAAGCAGACCGTGACCATCGAGGTGGATATGTTCGGTCGGGAGACTTCTGTAGAGATTGGATTTTTAGACGTAAAGAAATTATAAGATGTCTGAACAGGACAGTGGGAGGGAGATTCCCGCAATTACCACAATAGGAGGTTAGCTATCATGGCGAAGAAAGTAACAGGTTATATTAAATTACAGATTCCGGCAGGCAAGGCAACTCCTGCACCGCCTGTAGGTCCGGCCTTAGGTCAGCACGGAGTAAATATCGTACAGTTTACGAAGGAGTTCAACGCAAGAACAGCAGATAAAGGCGATCTGATCATCCCTGTCGTAATCACGGTATATCAGGACAGAACATTCAGTTTCATTACAAAAACTCCACCGGCAGCAGTATTATTAAAGAAATACTGCAACATCAAATCCGGTTCCGGCGAACCAAACAGAACAAAAGTGGCATCTATCTCCAAAGATAAGATTAAAGAGATTGCCGAAATGAAAATGCCGGACTTAAATGCAGCTAGTATCGAAGCAGCTATGAGCATGATTGCAGGTACTGCAAGAAGCATGGGAATCACTGTTGAGGACTAATTGTAATTTTGAAGGATTTAATTTGACGAAGTGGGAGGGTCGCTCCCGATAATACCACAGGAGGTTATTTTTAAAATGAAAAAAGGTAAGAGATATCAGGAAGCTGCAAAGCTCAGAGATAAAACCAATTTATACGAAGCACCGGAAGCTATCGCCATCGTAAAAAAAGCAGCCAGTGCAAAATTTGACGAGACAATCGAAGCTCACTTAAAGATGGGTCTTGACGGACGTCACGCAGACCAGCAGATTCGTGGTGCGGTTGTACTGCCTCACGGAACTGGTAAAAAAGTTCGTGTCCTTGTTTTCGCAAAAGGCGACAAGGCAGAGGAAGCTGCAGCAGCAGGCGCAGAATTCGTAGGAGCAGAGGAGTTGATTCCGAAGATCCAGAACGAAGGATGGCTTGAGTTTGACAAAGTTGTTGCAACACCGAACATGATGAGCGTAGTAGGACGTCTGGGACGTATCCTCGGACCGAAAGGCTTAATGCCTAACCCGAAAGCCGGCACCGTAACCATGGACGTAGGCAAAGCCGTTCAGGAATTAAAAGCCGGTAAGATTGAGTACAGATTGGATAAGACCAACATCGTTCACGTGCCAATCGGAAAAGCTTCTTTCACAGAGGAGCAGTTAAACGAAAACTTCCAGACATTAATAGATGCTATTATTAAAGCAAAACCAGCGGCAGCAAAAGGACAGTATATCAGAAGTGCTACACTGACTTCTACAATGGGCCCTGGCGTAAAACTGAATACAGCAAAATTAGTTTAATATTGTCTCTGAACGAACAATTGGACTGATAGACTGTGTGTATTACAGTTAGAAAAAAGGATTCTGTATTCCACCGCTTTTAAAGCGGTAGAAACAGAATCCTTTTTTTGTGTTAAAATTTTAATAAAAGTTAAACTGCCTCATGGAAGGTTCGCATGATGACCTCCAGCTGTTGTTCCCGGCTCAGGCGGTTAAAGTTCACGGCGTAGCCGGATACCCGGATGGTAAGCGTCGGATAGTTTTCCGGATGTTCCATGGCGTCAAGGAGAAGTTCGCGGTTCATCACATTAACATTTAGGTGATGTGCGCCCTGCACGAAATATCCGTCCAGAATAGAAATCAGGTTGCGGGCTCTTTCCGGATTGGTTTTGCCCAGAGCAAGAGGGGTAATGGAAAATGTATTGGATACCCCGTCCTGGCAGACAGCGCGGTAAGGGATTTTGGCCACGGAATTTAAAGAGGCAAGAGCGCCGTGGATATCCCGGCCATGCATTGGATTTGCGCCAGGGGCAAACGGTTCGCCTGCTTTTCGTCCATCTGGGGTGGATCCGGTTTTTTTACCATACATGACATTGCTGGTGATGGTCAAAGCCGAGAGAGTGTGGATGGCATTACGATACAGCGGATGTTTTTTAAGTTCGGAAGAAAAATAGTTGGTCAATTCTACGGCGATGTCATCCACGGCATCAATATCGTTTCCGTACTTTGGAAAATCTCCTTCGATCCGGAAATCAACGGCGATTCCCTGTTCGTTTCGAATCGGATATACTTTTGCAAATTTTATGGCAGATAAAGAGTCTGCTGTCACAGATAAGCCGGAAATACCAAAAGCTGCCAGACGCTCGACCAACGTATTATGAAGTGCCATCTGGCTTGCCTCATAGGCATATTTATCATGCATATAATGAATGATATTAATCGTATCAACGTAAAGTTCCGCTACATAAGAAAGAACCTTTTTATAATCGGTCAGCACATGAGCGTAATCCAGGACTTCTTCTGTATTTTTTTCAATGCCCGGAACGACAAGAGTGCCTTTTAATTCATCCACACCGCCGTTAATGGCATAGAGGAGACTCTTTGCCAGGTTGGCACGAGCGCCAAAAAACTGCATTTGCTGTCCGACGGACATAGCAGAAACACAGCAGGCGATGCAATAATCATCTCCATAAAGCGGGCGCATCAGATCATCATTTTCGTATTGAATAGAGTCGGTGTCAATGCTCATCTTAGAGCAGTATGCTTTGAAAGGCATAGGAAGATTCTGACTCCATAAAACGGTCAGGTTTGGTTCTGGTGCAGTGCCAAGATTGGTCAATGTATGGAGATAGCGGAAGGTATTTTTTGTGACAAGAGTTCTGCCATCTATGCCCATGCCGCCAAGACTTTCGGTCACCCAGGTAGGATCACCGCCAAAAAGTTCATTATATTCCGGTGTGCGCAGATGACGAACGAGACGAAGCTTGATAATAAACTGGTCTATCAGTTCCTGGGCGCCTTGTTCGTCAAGAAGACCTTTTTCCAGATCTCTTTGAATATAGATATCCAGAAATGTTGCTGTGCGGCCAAGGCTGGTGGCGGCTCCGTTGTTTTCTTTGATACCGGCAAGATATGCCATATAAAGATTTTGGACAGCTTCTTTTGCAGTTTCAGCTGGTTTGGTAATATCGCATCCGTAGCGGGCTGCCATATTGCTCATTGCTTTTAACGCACGAATCTGTTCATTGACTTCTTCCCGAAGGCGAATCCGTTCCTCATTCATTGGACCGTCCAAATGTTTTAAGTCTTCCAGTTTTGACTCGATAAGAAAGTATGTGCCGTAAAGAGGAACTCGTCGATAATCTCCGACAATTCGGCCCCGGCCGTATGCATCAGGAAGACCTGTCAGCAAGCCGGCGGAACGGGCAAGGCGGACTCTCTCTGGATAGGCATCAAATACGCCTTCATTATGGGTTTTGCGATACAGATGAAAATTATTCTCTACTTCTGGATCCAGTTGATATCCGTATTCTGCCAGAGCAGATTTGGCCATTCGCATACCGCCGAAAGGATTGACAATGCGCTTTAGCGGGGCATTGGTCTGAAGTCCGATGATGATTTCGTTTTCTTTATCAATATAGCCGGGGGCAAAATTGTCAATGCCGGATACTGTCGTTGTATCTACATCGATGATTCCTTTTTTGATTTCTTCTACGATTAGAGCATGGGCTTTTTCCCACACTTTTGCGGTGCGTGGACTTATACCGGCAAGGAAATCTTCATTTCCGGTATAAGGAGTATAGTTTTTTTGAATAAAATTTCGCACATTCACCAGATGACGCCATTCTCCGGTCTGAAATCCTTGCCATGCGGTACAATTTACATCAATATTCATGTCTCTTTTCCTCCTGTCTGTTCTTGTGTCTTACATGGATATGGGAAGCATTTGATTCATTTTTTTCTGCCATTCCTGCAGTTGTTCGTCGTTCATAGGGGGAACGCCTTCTAACGGATAGGGAAGATGCATGGTGTGGTACTTGGAAACACCTAAAGTGTGATAAGGAAGTAATTCCACTTTCTGTACGCCGTGTATCTGTCGGATGTAGTTTCCGAGTCCTGTAAGATGCGTGGCACTATCTGTGATGCCGGGTACCACAACGTGCCGAATCCACAAAGGGATCTGCATTTTTTGTGCTGTTGCCAAAAAAGCTAGTGATTCTTCAGGAGACCGTCCTGTAATATGACGATACCCGTCCTCTGTATAATGCTTTACATCAAAAAGAACCAGGTCGGTGTAGGATAATATCTCTTCATATCCTCCAATACCGCAGCCTGCTGTATCCAAACAAGTATGGATACCGGTCTGTTTGCATTTTTTTAATACATCAATTAGAAAATCTTTTTGCAACAATGGTTCACCGCCGGAAAATGTAACGCCTCCTTTTTCTCCGTAATAGGGTTGAAAACGTTGCAGACGACGGACAACTTCCTCGGCGGTCATGGTTTCGTGGCAACTGCTTGTACACGACCAGGTATCCGGATTGTGGCAGTACAAACAGCGGAGATGACACCCCTGTAAAAAAACTACGGTCCGAATACCCGGACCATCCACTAATCCCATGGATTCCCAGGAATGGATGTTTCCTGCAGTCATAACATGCTCCTTTCATGAAAAAACCGGTTTTGGATAAAAATGTAAAGAAAAAGAGCCGCGCGTCCAGACAGTTTCTGCCCAGACGGTCGGCTCTCTATGGTCATATTTCATGTGGTCTGTTCCACAATATCCGTCAGTCATATGACAATCCCTATTGTAAGGGGAAAAAGGGGAATCTGTCAACAGTTTTTGCTATTGAAAGAAAATAGAAGAATAGTATATAATGGAGAAAACAGTAATTAGAAGTAAAAAATGGGAAGAAAAGGAGGATAAAATGAAAAAAATTATAGGTATACTGTTGTGTCTGTGTGTAAGTTGGGGGTCTGTGTCAGAGATTGCTCTGGCTGCAACGCAAAATAGCACAGATACAATAGTGAAAGAACAGCAAACAGAAAAAACGACAAAGAAAAAACAGAAAACGATTTTTATTGCTGCAGGTCATCAGGAACGAGGAATTTCTTCAAGGGAACGCTTGGCACCAGGATCTTCGGCCACGAAAGCGAAATTAACATCCGGGACGACCGGTGTCAGCACGGGTATACCGGAATATAAAACTAATCTTGCCATAGCAAAAGCAACGAAAAAAGCGTTAAAAAAAGCAGGATATAATGTGGTTATGCTTCGAACCACAAACAAATGTCCGCTGTCTAATCAGCAAAGAACAAAAAAAGCAAATAAGAGTGGAGCGAATCTGCATATCTGTATCCATTGTAATGCAGGGGCGTCCAGTGCAAAAGGACCGCTGGTGATTGTGCCGGCAAGCTCGCGTTATGTAGGTAAAAAGATCTATGATAAATCCTGTCGGCTGGGAAGTAATCTGTTATCTGCTGTGACAAAATCTACCGGAAAAAAATCGCATGGTACTATTCGGTCGAATTATTATACGACCATTAATTGGGCGGAAATTCCAACCGTAATTCTTGAGTGTGGTTTCATGAGCAATCCATCAGAAGATCGGCAGTTAAATTCAGCCAGTTATCAGAAAAAAATTGCAAAGGGTATTGTAAAAGGAGTCAACAAATATTTTAAAAATAAATATTGACATTTAAAAATGAACTTGTTAATATAGGTCTATCTATAGTGCTGGGTTGTTACTCAAAGCAGGCAAAACCAGATTTTCAGAAAGAAGGAACATCCTTTCTATGCTGGAAATCTGGTTTTTTTTATCAAGGCATATCATAAACTGCAAAAGAGTGATAATTCGGATATTTTATATTGAGGAGGATCATTATGAGAATTATTAGAACAAGAGATTATGATGAAATGAGTTTGAAGGCAGCAAAATTGATTTCTGCACAGATTTGGTTAAAACCGGCTTGTGTTCTGGGCTTGGCGACAGGTTCCTCACCAATTGGTCTTTATAAAAATCTTGTACAGTGGTACGAACAGGGTGAGTTGGATTTTTCACAGGTAAAAACAGTGAATCTGGATGAATACAAAGGAATGAGCCCGGAAAATGAACAGAGTTATTATTATTTTATGCATGAGCATTTATTTGATCATGTAAATATCAATCCAGATCATACACATGTACCGGATGGTATGATGGAAGATAGTGAGGCTGAATGCCAGAGATATGAAAAATTAATTCAATCCATGGGCGGTGTAGATTTACAGTTGTTAGGCCTTGGACGAAATGGTCATATTGGATTTAATGAACCGGCGGAGTCCTTTGCAAAAATGACACACTGTGTAGATTTGACAGAAAGTACCATTGAAGCGAATAAGAGATTTTTCGCATCTGCAGAAGATGTACCGAGACAGGCATATTCCATGGGAATCGGCACAATCATGAAAGCAGATAAAATTGTCGTTGTTGTTAGCGGAGAAGATAAGGCAGAAGCACTTGCTAAAGCAGTTTATGGTGAGATTACACCAGAAGTTCCGGCATCGATTCTTCAGCTTCATAATAATGTGACAATTGTTGCGGATGAGGCTGCACTTTCTAAAATGCCGAAATAAAGACAGAGAATCAAAAAAAGCATAATGCCGTAATTGGGAAAGAAGGGCATAATATGATTATTAAAAATGTAAGAATCTATAAAGAAGACAAAACTTTTGCTCTGGGACAGCTGGAAATTGCTGATGGTATATTTAAAAAAGTAACAATAGGAAACGATACCGGTGAAACTTTCGATGAAGAAGTAATTGACGGAGAAGGCTGTTTGGCGATACCGGGACTGGTGGATATTCATTTTCATGGATGTAAGGGAGATGATTTTTGCGATGGAAGCCAAGAAGCCATTGCAAATATGGCCGCTTATGAGGCGCAGATTGGAGTAACATCCATTTGTCCGGCGTCTATGACTGTTTCAGAAGAAGAGATTCATCAAGTAATGGTAACGGCAGGAAAGTATCAATCGCAAACAGGGGCAAGATTGGTTGGCATCAATATGGAAGGGCCATTTATCAATGTAAAGAAGAAAGGTGCACAGGCAGCAGAACATATTAAATGTTGTAATGTGGATTTGTTTCACCAATTTCAACAAGAGTCAAATGGATTGATTAAATTGGTGGATATCGCACCGGAGACCGAAGGAGCAATGGATTTTATCGATGCAGTCAAAGACGAAGTCGTAGTATCGATTGCTCATACAACTGCGGATTATGAGACTGCGCGGGAAGCGTTGGAACGTGGAGCCAGTCATGTGACACACTTATATAATGCTATGCCTCCATTTACACACAGAGAACCTGGTGTGATTGGTGCGACGAGAGATAATCCAAATTGTCATGTGGAATTGATCTGTGATGGGATTCATATTCATCCGTCGGTGGTACGTGCCACCTTTGCAATGTTTGGTGCAGAGCGTATTATTTTAATCAGTGACAGTATGCGTGCAACAGGACTGACGGACGGTCAATATACGTTGGGCGGACAGGAAGTGTTTGTGAAGGGAGCAACAGCGACATTAGCTGATGGCACAATCGCTGGTTCTGTCACGAATTTGATGGATTGCATGAAAAATGCAGTGAAAAATATGGGGATTTCTCTGGAGGATGCCATTGCCTGTGCGACGATAAATCCGGCAAAAGAGATTGGAATCGATACGGTTTGCGGAAGTATTACAGAGGGAAAATATGCGGATCTCGTATTGCTTGATGCGGATCTGAATGTAAAGGCCGTTTATGTGGGCGGATGCAAGCAGTGATTGTCAATTGGCATAACCGACAAAAATATTAACATTTTATAAACAACATTAACAAAAAGCAACTCATACCTTGACATTTTTTGTCTAGCCTGTTATTATAGGCACATGACTTACAAATGAATATATAAGGATTGTTACTGTAATAGCAGGCAAAACCGGATTTTAAAGCAAGACAGCGTTGTCAGGCTTATTAAATCTGGTTTTTTTTTATTTGTTAAAACCTGCCATCGATAAAGAAGAGAGAAAGTATGATAATTCAAAAAATAATTAATAACAATATTATTTCTGCATACGATGAATCAGGAGCAGAAATTGTTGTGATGGGGCGAGGAATTGGATTTGGAAAAAAGGCGGGAAATCAGGTTCCGGATGACCGCATTGAAAAAGTATTTCGAATTCAAAGTCACAGTGTGGCAGAACAGCTGCAGGAACTGCTGGCAAATATGCCTTTGGAACATGTAAAAGTTTCCAGTGATATTATTGCTTATGCGAAAGAGCATCTGAAATTAAAGTTAAATCAAAGCATTTATGTTACATTGACAGACCATATTAATTTTGCTATTGAAAGACTGAATCAGGGGATTGCGCTTGAAAATGCTCTTCTTTGGGAGATTAAACGTTTCTATTCACAGGAATTTGAATTGGGGCAATATGCCTTAAAAATGATTCATGAAAAGCTTGGTATTGATTTGCCGGAAGATGAGGCAGGATTCATTGCCCTGCATTTTGTAAATGCAGAGTATGGAACAGATATCCGTGATGCATGGAATTTCCCAAATCTGATGAAAGAAATATTGGCAATTGTAAAAAGTGAATTACAAATTGATCTGGATGAGCAATCGATTCATTATGAACGTTTTGTAACACATGTCAAATTTTTATTGCAAAGAGTATATCGGAAAGAACTATTACCAAATGAAGAAGCAGAATGGGCTGCGATGGTAAAAGGCAAATATCCAAAAGAGTATTGTTGCAGTGAAAAAATAGCAGAATATATCGAGCAGGCCACAGGAAGCAAACTGTCGGGCGAAGAAATTATGTATTTGTCAATTCACATTCGTCGTGTGACCATGGTAGAGTTGTGAAGATAGAATCAATAAGGAGAAAAAAGAATGTTTGGTTTTTTAAAGAAGAAAAAGACAAAAGGATTTTCGTTAGGATCACCGGTAAAAGGAGCAACAATATCACTAAAGGAAGTAAATGATCCGACTTTTCGTGAAGGAATGCTGGGAGAAGGCGTTGCGATAAAACCAACAGAGGGAAAGATTTATGCGCCGGCAGATGGCAGCATTGGGATGGTATTTGATACATTACATGCCATTAGCTTAACAACAATGGAAGGTGCAGAAGTACTCATTCATGTAGGTTTGGATACTGTGAAAATGGAAGGCAAAGCATTTAAATCGTATGTAAAAGCAGGAGATACGGTCAAAAAAGGCGATCTGTTGTTAGAGGCGGATTTGGAGAAAATAAAATCTGCCGGCTATGATGATGTGACCGCAATGATTATATGCAATACAGACCAGTATGCAGATGTCAGTGGAATTTGCGGAAAAGAAGTAAATCCGGGAGAGGATATTGTAGTCATTCAGACAAAATAAAAAATGGTATTTTAACCGATATATTCGGATTAAAATAAAAAAAGGGATTTCATAAGAGAGAAAAGAAAGGGAGGAAAAGTATGAAGTTTTTACAAAAATTAGGAAAAGCGTTAATGCTTCCTGTGGCTTGTCTGCCGCTTTGTGGTTTATTAATGGGTATTGGTTACCTGCTGTGTCCTGCAACCATGCAGGGAGGAAATATCGAAGGGTTTGTACCGTTACTTGGATTATTCCTTGTAAAAGCCGGTGGAGCTCTTATTGATAACATGGCATTATTGTTTGTTATCGGTGTTGGTGTCGGCATGTCTGATGATAATGATGGAACAGGCGGTCTTGCTGCTTTAGCATCTTGGCTTATGATGACAACACTGTTAAGTACAGCATTTGTTACAACTTTAATGCCTAGTATTGCAGATAGTGCAAATAAAACACTGGCATTTGATAAAATTGCAAATCCATTTATCGGTATTCTTGCTGGTATTATTGGTTCTACCTGCTACAATAAATTTAAAAATGTAAAATTACCTGACTGGTTATCCTTCTTCAGCGGAAAACGTTGCGTGGCAATTGTTGCAGGTTTAGTTTCTATTGTAGTTTCTGCTGTATTGCTGTTTGTATGGCCAGTAGTATTTGGTGCTTTAATTGCATTAGGTAAAGGTATTGCCGGAATGGGCGCATTAGGTGCAGGTATCTATGCATTCTTAAACAGATTGTTAATCCCAACTGGTCTGCACCATGCATTAAACAATGTATTCTGGTTTGACACCATTGGTCTTGGTGACCTGTCTCATTTCTGGGCAGGAGATACTTCTGCTGATGTAAGCTGGAGCTTGGGTATGTATATGTCCGGTTTCTTCCCATGTATGATGTTTGGTGTTCCAGGTGCTGCTTTAGCAATGATTCAATGTGCAAAAGATAATAAGAAAAAAGTAGCAATTGGTCTTGTAGCTTCTGCTGCTCTTTGTGCTTTTGTTTGTGGTGTTACAGAACCGTTTGAATTTGGATTTATGTTCTTAGCTCCTGGTCTGTACGTAATTTATGCTTTGTTATATGGTATCTTTACATTTGTTACAGCTTTGGTTGGATTCCGTGCAGGTTTCTCCTTCTCCGCAGGTGCAACAGACTTACTGTTTTCCGCATCACTGCCTGCAGCACAGAAAACATGGATGATTCTTCCTCTTGGCATTGCAGCATTTATTATTTTCTATGTTGTATTCCGTTTTGCAATTACAAAATTTGATTTGAAAACACCAGGAAGAGAAGACGATGATGTGGATGAAACACAGGTAACTCTGGCTAATAACGATTATACAGAGATTGCAAGAATCGTTTTAGAAGGTGTTGGCGGAAAAGACAACGTTACATCTATTGATAACTGTATTACAAGACTTCGTCTGGAAATTGTAGATCAGGCACTCGTAGATGAAAAGAAAATTAAATCAGCAGGTGTTGCCGGAGTTATCCGTCCGGGAAAAAATTCCGTGCAAGTTGTTGTCGGAACAAAAGTTCAGTTTGTAGCTGATGAATTCAAAAAATTATGTAAATAATAAAATTACATAAAATCCCTTTGCATGAAAGCTGTCGTAGTCAGTATTACTGAAAGCGGCAGCTTTTTATTTTGAAATTATGGCAAGGTATATTTTTTCAAAAAAAACTTGACAGTATTTATTTGAAATGCTATTATAGCAAAGTATGAACGCCGAAGACAGCAGGTGCCGATAGGCATAAAGTGAGAACGCCTGCCGAGGAAGTTATATTCTGATAGTGAATATTTCTCACTCTCTGTCTTTGGACAGGGAGTTTTCTTTTTTGTTTCCGGAAAAATTTTAAAATATTTCTTCTATATATTAAGAAGAGAACGGGAGCATAAGACATCAAAAAGATGTCGCGGCGGTACACACAATATTTTAAGGAGGTGCACCAGGAGAATGGCTAAAGTTGAAGTAAAACAGCCGATCGTTGACGAGATCAAAGCGCAGTTAGACGGTGCGAAATCTTTGGTTGTTGTTGACTATCGTGGAATTTCTGTGGCTGATGTGACAGAGCTTCGTAAACAGTGTCGTGAAGCAGGAGTGGTTTATAAAGTTTATAAAAACACAATGGTAAGACGTGCTGTTGAAGGAACTGAGTTCGAGGGTATTGTAAAAGACCTGGAAGGAACCAACGCTTTTGCAATTTCCAAAGAAGACGCAACACTGGCTGCAAGAACTGTTTCCAAGTTCGTCAAAAAAGCAAAAGTCTGCCAGTTAAAGAGCGGTGTAGTTGAGGGAACATACTACGATGCAAAGGGCATCGAGATGATCGCTACTATCCCATCAAGAGACGAGCTCATCGCCAAATTCATGGGAAGCATTCAGTCCCCAATTGCCAACTTTGCCCGTGTGATCAAACAGATCGCAGAGAAGCAGGGCGGCGATGCTCCGGCAGAAGAAGCAGCAGCAGAGTAATCTGCGAAAGATGATATTGACACATAACAGGTCATAGGCGGACGCAGGATGTCCGAGATTTAATCAATAATATTCATGGAGGGAATTAAGATGACAACTCAGGAAATCATTGAAGTTATTAAAGGTTTATCCGTATTAGAATTAAATGAATTAGTAAAAGCATGTGAAGAAGAGTTTGGCGTATCCGCAGCAGCAGGCGTTGTTGTTGCAGCTGGTGCAGCTGGTGCAGCTGACGAAGCAGAAGAGAAGACAGAGTTTGATGTTGAGCTGACAGAGGTTGGCGGACAGAAAGTTAAAGTTATTAAAGTTGTTCGTGAGATCACTGGTCTTGGTCTTAAAGAAGCAAAAGCTGTTGTTGACGGCGCTCCTAAGAACATCAAAGAAGCTGTTTCCAAAGAAGAAGCAGAAGACATCAAGAAACAGATGGAAGAAGTTGGAGCAAAAGTTACAATCAAATAATTGGGCTTTTTCGACACGAATCCGGAATAATGACTATAAGACGCCTGTTTTCCTTTGAGGAAAGCAGGCGTTTTTGTCAACCCTTCGGTTTAACTTGTGAAAATACTGGAAAAAATTTATATAAAACAGGAAAAAAATAGTTGACATGACATTTTAGCTATGATATCATATTAAACTGATTCACAATGGGCATGTGTGCCTGCATGAAAAGAAATGAAGCAACCAGAAGTTTATCAGCAAGATTGTTCAAGGGGTGAAACATCAATGGAAAAGAACAGACTGCGACCTATGCGAATTCCGGGAAGCAAAAATATCAGAATGAGCTATGCAAGACAAAAAGATGTACTCGATATGCCGAATCTCATTGAGGTGCAGAAAGATTCCTATCAGTGGTTTCTGACAGACGGACTGAAGGAAGTATTCGATGACATTTCTCCGATTACTGATTACAGCGGACAGCTCAGTCTGGAATTTGTTGATTTTCAGCTTTGCAGAGAGGACAGAAAGTATTCAATAGAAGAATGTAAAGAACGGGATACTACCTACGCTGCTCCTTTGAAAGTGAAGGTACGCCTTCATAATAAGGAGACGGACGATTTCAAACAGCATGATATTTTTATGGGAGACCTGCCTCTGATGACAGAGACAGGAACTTTTGTGATTAACGGCGCAGAGCGTGTTATCGTTAGCCAGCTCGTCCGTTCCCCTGGTATCTATTACGCGATCAGCCATGATAAGACAGGTAAGAAGCTCTTTTCCTGTACGGTGATTCCGAACCGTGGAGCATGGCTGGAGTATGAGACGGACTCCAACGACGTTTTTTATGTTCGTGTGGACCGTACCAGAAAGGTACCGATCACAGTACTGATCCGTGCGCTGGGTATCGGAACCAACGCAGAGATCAAGGAGCTTTTCGGCGAGGAGCCTAAGATTTTAAAAACGCTTGAAAAAGATACGGCCACCAATTATCAGGAAGGTCTCAAGAAGCTGTACGAGAAGATCCGTCCGGGCGAACCGCTGTCAGTGGAGAGCGCGGAGAGCCTCATCAACAGCATGTTCTTTGACGCGAGACGGTATGACCTGGCCAAGGTTGGACGTTATAAATTTAATAAAAAGCTGATGTTCAGGAATCGTATCGCAGGGCATGTACTGTCCCAGGATGTTGTTGACCCTACTACCGGCGAAATCTTATTTGAGGCTGGTACCAAGGTGACAAAGGAGCAGGCAGATGAGATTCAGAATGCAGCTGTTCCTTTTGTATATCTGGAGACAGAAGAGCGGGAAGTGAAAGTCCTTTCCAATATGATGGTAGATATCCGCAGCTTTGTGGATGTGGACCCGAAAGAAGTTGGTGTGACAGAATTAGTTTATTACCCATCCCTTGAAAAAATTCTGGAAGATTATGATGATATAGAAGAGATTAAAACAGCCATTCGCAAGAGTATCAGCGAGCTGATTCCGAAGCACATTACAAAGGAAGATATTCTGGCTTCCATCAACTATAATATTCACCTGGAGTACGGTATCGGCAACGATGACGATATCGACCACCTGGGCAATCGTCGTATCCGTGCGGTAGGTGAGTTGCTGCAGAATCAGTATCGTATCGGTCTGTCCCGTATGGAGAGAGTAGTCCGTGAGCGTATGACGACTCAGGATATGGAGTCCATTTCCCCGCAGACACTGATCAATATCAAGCCGGTCACTGCGGCGGTGAAGGAGTTCTTCGGAAGCTCCCAGCTGTCCCAGTTCATGGATCAGCATAACCCGCTGTCCGAGCTGACCCACAAGAGACGTCTCTCCGCATTGGGACCGGGTGGTCTTTCCAGAGACCGTGCCGGATTCGAGGTCCGCGACGTACATTACTCCCACTACGGAAGAATGTGTCCGATCGAGACTCCTGAGGGACCGAACATCGGTCTGATCAACTCCCTTGCGACTTATGCGAGAATTAACGAATATGGTTTCATTGAGGCTCCATATCGTAAAGTAGATAAAACTGATCCGAAGAATCCGGTAGTAACCGATGAGGTTATCTACCTGACGGCGGATGAAGAAGATAACTATACTGTAGCGCAGGCCAACGAGCCTCTGGATGAGGAAGGACATTTCATCCATACCAACGTATCCGGACGTTACAGAGAGGAGACTTCCGAGTTTCCGAAGTCCAGAGTGGACCTGATGGACGTTTCTCCTAAAATGGTCTTCTCTGTGGCTACATCCATGATTCCTTTCCTGGAGAACGACGACTCCAACCGTGCGCTCATGGGTTCTAACATGCAGCGTCAGGCGGTACCTCTGTTAAAGACGGAAGTGCCTGTTGTCGGAACCGGAATGGAGGCCAAGGCGGCAAGAGACTCCGGTGTATGTATCCTTGCTCACCATGCCGGTGTGGTAGAATACTCCACCAGCAAGGAGATCATTGTAAAACGTGACGACGGTATCCGTGATACCTACCATGTTATCAAGTTCTCCCGAAGCAACCAGGGTAACTGTATGAACCAGCGTCCGATCGTCAATAAGGGCGACCGCGTGGAAGTGGGCGATGTGCTGGCAGACGGCGCGTCCACCTGCGGCGGCGAGATGGCTCTCGGCAAGAACCCTCTCATCGGTTTCATGACCTGGGAAGGTTACAACTACGAGGATGCCGTACTGCTCAGTGAGAAACTGGTGCAGAAAGACGTATATACCTCCGTTCATATTGAAGAGTATGAGGCAGAGGCCAGAGACACCAAGCTTGGTCAGGAAGAGATCACAAGAGACCTGGCAGGCTTAAGCGAAGATGTGCTGAAGGATCTGGATGAGAACGGTATCATCCGTATCGGTGCGGAAGTTCATGCCGGTGACATCCTGGTAGGTAAGGTTACTCCTAAGGGAGAGACTGAGCTTACCGCAGAAGAGAGACTGCTCCGCGCCATCTTCGGCGAGAAGGCAAGAGAGGTTCGTGATACCTCCCTGCGTGTGCCGCACGGCGCATACGGTGTCGTTATGGATACCAAAGTATTTACCAGAGAAAACGGCGACGAGCTTGCTCCGACCGTTAACAAATCTGTTCGTGTATATATTGCTCAGAAACGTAAGATCTCCGTGGGAGATAAGATGGCCGGCCGTCACGGTAACAAGGGTGTCGTTTCCCGTATTCTGCCGGTAGAGGATATGCCGTTCCTGCCGAACGGACGTCCGCTTGACATCGTACTGAACCCGCTGGGCGTACCTTCCCGTATGAATATCGGGCAGGTGCTGGAGCTGCACTTAAGTCTGGCATCCAAAGTGCTTGGATTTAACGTGGCGACACCGGTATTCAACGGCGCCAACGAGCACGACATCATGGATACCCTGGAGATGGCCAACGATTACGCCAACAAGACATGGGAAGAGTTCGCGGAGATCTGGGGTGACAAGGTCAACGACGATATCATGCAGTATCTGTATGACAACCGTGACCACAGAGAAGAGTGGAAGGGCGTGCCGATCGACCGTACCGGAAAGGTTCGTCTCCGTGACGGACGTACCGGCGAAGAGTTCGACTCTCCGGTCGCCATCGGTTTCATGCATTACCTGAAACTGCACCATCTGGTTGACGATAAGATCCATGCACGTTCCACAGGTCCTTACTCTCTCGTAACACAGCAGCCTCTGGGTGGTAAAGCTCAGTTCGGCGGCCAGCGTTTCGGTGAGATGGAGGTATGGGCTCTGGAGGCATATGGAGCATCTTATACTCTGCAGGAGATTCTGACTGTGAAGTCCGATGATGTGGTAGGTCGTGTGAAGACATACGAAGCCATCATCAAAGGTGAAAATATCCCTGAACCGGGTATTCCGGAGTCCTTCAAGGTACTGCTCAAAGAGTTCCAGTCCCTTGCTCTGGATGTCCGCGTCCTGAAAGAGGATATGACAGAAGTTGAGATTCAGGAGAGCACAGAGCATGTCAATGAATCTCTTACTCCGATGATCGAAAGCAGTCCGGATGATAATAATTACAAGGACGAAGATGAACTGGAAGCTTACGGATATAAAGAAAGTACGCTGGAGGAAGAAGCTGGCGAGTCAGCACCTCAGGAGTTCTTTGCAGCATCGACGATGAGTTCAGATGATTCTGAATTTTAGGATAATATGGAAGGAGTAACCTATGTCTGATATGAATAATCAACCAGCAGAACAGCCAATTAATTTTGATGCCATCAAAATCGGACTTGCATCTCCGGAAATGATTCGTAAATGGTCCAGAGGTGAAGTAAAGAAACCGGAAACCATCAATTACCGTACTCTGAAACCGGAAAAGGATGGCCTGTTCTGTGAAAGAATTTTCGGACCGAGCAAGGACTGGGAATGTCACTGCGGTAAATATAAGAAGATTCGTTACAAAGGCGTTGTCTGCGATAAATGTGGCGTTGAGGTTACCAAATCCAGCGTCCGCAGAGAGCGTATGGGTCACATTGAGCTGGCAGCTCCTGTTTCCCATATCTGGTACTTCAAAGGAATCCCGAGCCGGATGGGACTGATCCTTGACATGTCCCCGAAGGCACTGGAAAAGGTACTGTACTTTGCTTCCTATGTTGTCCTGGATCCGGGCAATACGAACCTGAACAAAAAAGATGTGCTGTCTGACGCGGAATACCGCCGTATCTGTGAGGAATACCGCACAGAGGACGACGGTCTCGGAAGCTTCCGCGTGGGCATGGGCGCAGAGTCCGTGAAGGAACTGCTCATGGAGATTGACCTGGAAGCAGAATCCGCAGAGCTTAAAAAGAGCCTGAAGAATGCCAGCGGACAGAAGAAAGCAAGAAACATCAAACGTCTGGAGGTTGTGGAGGCGTTCCGTCTCTCCGGCAACCGTCCGGAATGGATGATCCTTGATGCGGTTCCGGTCATTCCGCCGGATATCCGTCCGATGGTACAGCTGGACGGAGGACGTTTTGCCACATCTGACTTAAATGATTTATATAGAAGAATTATCAACCGTAACAACAGACTGAAACGTCTTCTGGAGCTGGGTGCGCCGGATATCATTATCCGTAACGAAAAACGTATGCTTCAGGAGGCTGTGGATGCCCTCATTGACAACGGACGAAGAGGAAGAGCTGTGACTGGTCCTGGTAACCGTGCGCTTAAGTCCCTTTCCGACATGCTGAAAGGTAAACAGGGACGTTTCCGTCAGAACCTTCTTGGAAAACGTGTGGACTACTCCGGACGTTCCGTTATCGTCGTTGGACCGGAGCTGAAGATCTATCAGTGCGGTCTGCCGAAAGAGATGGCCATCGAGCTGTTCAAACCGTTTGTTATGAAAGAGCTGGTAAGCAACGGTCTGGCGCACAACATCAAATCCGCCAAAAAGATGGTGGAGAAGCTGCAGCCGGCTGTGTGGGACGTACTGGAAGACGTTATCAAAGAGCATCCGGTTATGCTGAACCGTGCTCCTACGCTCCATCGTCTTGGTATTCAGGCGTTCGAGCCGATTCTGGTGGAAGGTAAAGCAATCAAGCTCCATCCGCTGGTATGTACCGCCTTCAACGCCGACTTCGACGGTGACCAGATGGCTGTGCATCTGCCGCTTTCTGTGGAAGCGCAGGCTGAGTGCCGGTTCCTTCTGCTGTCCCCGAACAACCTTCTGAAACCGTCCGACGGTGCGCCGGTTGCCGTTCCTTCTCAGGATATGGTCCTCGGTGTGTACTATCTGACTATGGAGAAAGAGGGAGAGAAGGGCGAAGGCAAATGCTTCAAATCAGAGAACGAGGCATTCCTTGCTTATGAGAACGGAGTGATCACTCTTCATTCCAAGATTAAAGTAAAGAGAAGAGGAAGAAGACCGGACGGCACCATGGGAAGCCGTATCGTCGACTGTACCATGGGACGTATCCTGTTCAATGAAGTTATCATGCAGGATCTGGGCTTCGTAGACCGTTCCGATCCGGAGAACTTCCTGAAACTGGAGATTGACTTCCAGTGCGGAAAGAAACAGTTAAAACAGATTCTTGACCGGTGTATCAGCGTACACGGCACCACAAAGACTGCCGAGGTACTTGATGACGTCAAGGCTTTAGGTTATAAATATTCTACCATCGGCGCATTGAGCGTATCCATTTCCGATATGACCGTGCCGAAGGAGAAAGCGCAGATTCTCGAAGATGCTCAGAAACAGGTAGAGTACATTACCAAACAGTACCGCCGTGGTTTCATGACAGAGGAAGAGCGTTACAAAGCCGTTGTCCAGACATGGTTCGCAGCCGATGAGGAGTTGACCGACAAGCTGATCAACGGACTGGATAAATACAACAACATTTACATGATGGCCGACTCCGGAGCCCGTGGTTCCAACCAGCAGATTAAACAGCTGGCCGGCATGCGTGGTCTGATGGCGGATACATCAGGACGTACCATCGAACTTCCGATCAAGTCCAACTTCCGTGAAGGTCTGGACGTACTGGAGTATTTCATCTCCGCTCATGGAGCCCGTAAAGGTCTGTCTGATACGGCGCTTCGTACAGCTGACTCCGGTTACCTGACCCGTCGAATGGTTGACGTATCACAGGAGCTTATCATCCGCGAGCAGGATTGCTGCGAGGGAGCTGCTGAGATTCCGGGCATGTATGTGGAGTCCATCATGGATGGAAAAGAGACAATCGAGACTCTTGAGGAGCGTATCACAGGACGCTACGCCGCAGAAGATTATAAAGACGCGGACGGTAATATGATCGTGGCGGCCAACTGCATGATCACCGCAAAACGTGCTGCAGAGGTCGTAAAGGCCGGATACACCAAGGTGAAGATCAGAACGATGCTCACCTGTAAGTCTCATACAGGCGCCTGCTCTAAATGTTACGGCGCCAACCTGGCAACCGGCCAGGCAGTGCAGGTGGGTGAGGCAGTCGGCATCATCGCCGCTCAGTCCATTGGTGAGCCTGGTACACAGCTTACCATGCGTACTTTCCACGCCGGCGGCGTAGCCGGTGATGATATCACACAGGGTCTTCCTCGTGTGGAGGAGCTTTTTGAGGCACGTAAGCCGAAGGGTCTTGCTATTATCACCGAGATCGGCGGATACGCAGAAGTAAAAGAAACCAAAGAGAAACGGGAGATTATCGTTACGAATAATGACACAGGCGAATCCAAGTCCTATGTTATCCCGTACGGTGCGAGAATCAAGGTTCTCGACGGAACCTATCTGGAAGCCGGCGACGAGCTGACGGAAGGTTCTGTCAATCCGCATGATATCCTGAAGATCAAAGGCGTCCGCGCCGTTCAGGATTACATGATGCGCGAGGTACAGAGAGTATACCGTCTGCAGGGTGTTGATATCAATGATAAGCACATTGAGATCATCGTTCGTCAGATGCTCAAGAAAGTCCGCATCGACGAGGCGGGAGACAGTCAGTATCTGCCGGGTTCACTGGTAGATATTCTGGAGTTCGAGAAGACCAACGAAGAGCTTATTGCCGAGGGCAAAGAGCCGGCAACCGCCGAGCAGACACTCCTTGGTATCACAAAGGCTTCTCTGGCGACAAACTCTTTCCTGTCAGCCGCATCCTTCCAGGAAACCACAAAGGTTCTGACCGATGCAGCAATCAAAGGAAAGATCGACCCGCTGATCGGACTGAAAGAGAACGTACTTTTAGGTAAACTGATTCCGGCAGGAACCGGCCTGAAGAAGTACCGTAATCTTCATCTGAACACCAGCGCAGCCCCTCAGATCGAGGAAGAGGAGCTGGATGAGTTTGATTATGAAGAAGGTTACACTTCTCTGGAAGATGAGACCAAGGAAAATATGGCGGAGGAAGCCGTGCTTTCCATGGACGAGGTTCACACAGAAGAGTAAGGCGATATCCTGTTTTCGTCAGAAAATGTGACACAATAATAAAGACAGATAGATACGGACAAAGGGCCGCGGCGAAAAAGCCGCGGTCTTTGTTGTAAAAGATAAGATGATGTCGTAGAAGAAAAAGTCTGGCGCGGACAAAGGTTTTCTTAGTAAATAGGACAAAAGTTTTCTTAGTAAATAGACTCTTGACAAAGGCTGGGAATACCGATATAATCTAGAATTGTGTGCGGGCGTATAACTGCGCCCGCAATTGGATATAATCAAGATGATTTGTCCATGAGGCAATATGCCAGAAGAAACTATCAGGCAACCACATTAGAAAATATGTATGGAGGTGAAATTCAGAATGCCTACTTTTAACCAGTTAGTGAGAAAAGGAAGACAGTCTGTAGCAAAGAAATCCACGGCGCCTGCACTTCAGAAAGGATTTAACTCCTTAAAGAAGAGAGCAACAGATGCCAGCTCACCACAGAAACGTGGTGTATGTACTGCAGTTAAGACAGCAACTCCTAAGAAGCCTAACTCAGCGCTTCGTAAGATTGCCAGAGTTCGTCTTTCCAACGGTATCGAGGTAACAAGCTATATCCCGGGTGAAGGCCACAACCTTCAGGAGCACAGCGTTGTGCTGATCCGAGGCGGAAGAGTAAAAGACTTACCAGGTACCAGATACCATATCGTCAGAGGTACTCTTGATACAGCCGGCGTAGCCAACAGAAAACAGGCTCGTTCCAAATACGGCGCTAAGAGACCTAAAAAATAAGCCTTATCAGGCACTGACTTCCGGTACAAAAAGAATGTACCGAAGTATACCCACGCTGGGTAAGACAGTATGAATCAATGCCGGAATAGCAATATTTTCTCTGTTGGTTGCAGGTAAATATAGATCGCAGTCCGAGCATGAACATTGGAGAAATATTTCTCCGTGAGTACCGATGATTTAATATCTGAGAGAATCAGAAAGTTTTAATTAAGGAGGGAAGAACCGTGCCACGTAAAGGACATATTGCAAAAAGGGATGTATTACCGGATCCTATTTATAATAACAAAGTGGTAACAAAGCTTATCAATAACATCATGTTAGATGGTAAGAAAGGCGTTGCTCAGAGAATCGTTTACGGTGCATTTGAGCGCGTAGCACAGGAGACAGGCAAGGATGCTCTTGAAGTGTTCAACGATGCCATGAACAACATTATGCCGGCTCTGGAAGTTAAATCCAGACGTATCGGTGGTGCTACTTATCAGGTACCTATCGATGTAAGACCGGACAGACGTCAGACTCTGGCTCTTCGTTGGATTACTCTTTACTCCCGTAAGAGAGGCGAGAGAACCATGGAAGAAAGACTGGCGAAAGAGATTATGGATGCTGCAAACAACACAGGCGCATCTGTAAAGAAGAAAGAAGATATGCATAAGATGGCAGAAGCTAACAAGGCTTTCGCACATTACAGATTCTAATAGGAGGAAAGAGACTTGGCTGGAAGAGAATATCCACTTGAGAGAACCAGAAATATTGGTATTATGGCCCATATCGATGCTGGTAAGACAACATTGACAGAGCGTATCCTCTATTATACTGGCGTGAATTACAAGATTGGTGACACTCATGAAGGTACTGCTACCATGGACTGGATGGAGCAGGAGCAGGAAAGAGGTATTACAATCACTTCCGCTGCCACAACATGTCACTGGACTTTACAGGAAAACTGCAGACCAAAAGACGGTGCGTTAGAGCATCGTATCAACATTATCGATACACCGGGACACGTGGACTTTACCGTTGAGGTAGAGCGTTCTCTTCGTGTACTGGACAGTGCTGTCGGCGTATTCTGTGCGAAGGGCGGCGTTGAGCCACAGTCCGAGAACGTATGGCGTCAGGCAGACACTTACAACGTACCTCGTATGGCATTCATCAACAAGATGGATATCATGGGTGCGGACTTCTACGGCGCAGTAGAGCAGATTAAGACAAGATTAGGAAAGAACGCGATCCCGATTCAGCTTCCTATCGGAAAAGAAGATGATTTCAAGGGAATCATCGACCTGATGGAGATGAAAGCTTACATCTATAACGATGAGAAGGGCGAGGACATCGACATCGTTGATATTCCGGAAGACATGAAGGATGACGCAGAACTTTACCGTACCGATATGATCGAGAAAATCTGCGAATCTGACGACGATTTAATGATGGCATACCTTGAGGGTGAAGAGCCATCTGTCGAAGAGCTGAAAGCTGCTCTTCGTAAAGGAACATGTGATTGTTCCATGGTTCCTGTATGCTGTGGTACAGCCTACAGAAACAAAGGTGTACAGAAGCTTCTGGACGCTATCATCGAATATTTACCGGCGCCTACCGATGTAGAAGACATCAAGGGTGTTGACCTGGACGGCAACGAAGTATCCGTAGAATCTTCTGACGATGCTCCGTTTGCAGCTCTGGCATTCAAGATCATGACAGACCCGTTCGTAGGTAAGCTGGCATTCTTCCGTGTATATTCCGGTACTATGAATTCCGGTTCCTACATTTTAAATGCCACAAAAGGCAAAAAAGAGCGTGTTGGACGTATCCTTCAGATGCATGCCAACAAACGTACAGAGCTTGATAAAGTATATGCAGGAGATATCGCTGCAGCAGTAGGATTTAAGATTACTTCTACTGGTGATACGATTTGTGATGAGCAGCATCCGGTTATCCTGGAGTCCATGGAGTTCCCGGAACCGGTTATCGAGCTGGCTATCGAGCCTAAGACAAAAGCTGGTCAGGGCAAGATGGGTGAGGCTCTGGCAAAACTTGCTGAAGAGGACCCTACCTTCCGTGCTCATACCAATACAGAAACAGGACAGACCATCATCGCCGGTATGGGTGAGCTCCATCTGGAGATCATCGTAGACCGTCTGCTTCGTGAGTTCAAGGTAGAAGCAAACGTCGGCGCTCCGCAGGTTGCTTACAAAGAGTCCTTCACAAAAGCTGTGGATGTGGATTCCAAGTACGCTAAACAGTCCGGTGGACGTGGTCAGTACGGTCACTGTAAAGTACGTTTCGAGCCGATGGATGTCAACGGTGAAGAGACATTTAAGTTCGATTCCGAGGTTGTCGGCGGTGCTATTCCTAAGGAATACATTCCGGCTGTCGGCGCTGGTATCGAAGATGCAGCCAAAGCAGGTATCCTTGGCGGATTCCCTGTAGTAGGCGTACACGCTACTGTTTACGACGGTTCTTACCATGAGGTCGACTCCTCCGAGATGGCCTTCAAGGTAGCAGGTTCCCTGGCATTCAAGGACGCTATGAAGAAAGCAGACCCTGTATTACTGGAGCCTATCATGAAGGTTGACGTAACCATGCCGGAAGAGTACATGGGTGACGTTATCGGTGATATCAACTCCCGTCGTGGACGTATCGAAGGAATGGAAGATGTGGGCGGCGGACGTATCGTACATGGATTCGTT
This sequence comes from Eubacterium sp. An3, assembly GCF_002159465.1. Taxonomy (NCBI): domain Bacteria; kingdom Bacillati; phylum Bacillota; class Clostridia; order Eubacteriales; family Eubacteriaceae; genus Eubacterium; species Eubacterium sp. An3. Next base: position 20,841 of record NZ_NFIR01000019.1, on the reverse strand, counting down.
CCGTTATCCGAGATGTTCGGTTACTCCACAGACCTGCGTTCCAGAACACAGGGACGTGGTAACTACTCCATGTTCTTCGATCACTATGAAAAAGTTCCGAAAAATGTACAGGAGAAGATTCTGGACGCGCGGAGCAAATAATTTCGTAAGAATTATGTAAGTAGAATATACAAATAAGAACCAAATTTTACTTGCAAATCAACTTAAAATGAAATATAATCATAGCAGGTGCGGCTAAGAGAAGCCGCGGCTTGGCTATGACCAGAGCCTGCTCGGTCAGACAGGCCGAGCGGCAGAATGTGTATTATTAAATCAGCCCGTCGGGGCGTATATTTAAGGAGGAAATTCAAATGGCTAAAGCTAAGTTTGAAAGAACTAAACCACATTGTAATATTGGTACCATCGGACACGTTGACCATGGTAAAACAACTTTAACAGCTGCTATCACAAAGACTCTTCACGAGAGATTAGGTCTTGGTGAGTCCGTAGCATTCGATAACATCGATAAAGCTCCGGAAGAGAGAGAACGTGGTATCACAATCTCCACAGCTCACGTTGAGTACGAGACAGAGAAGAGACATTACGCACACGTTGACTGCCCAGGTCATGCCGACTACGTTAAGAACATGATCACAGGTGCTGCTCAGATGGATGGTGCTATCCTTGTAGTAGCTGCTACAGACGGTGTTATGGCTCAGACAAAAGAGCACATCCTTCTGTCCCGTCAGGTAGGTGTTCCTTACATCGTTGTATTCATGAACAAATGTGACATGGTAGACGACGAAGAGTTATTAGAGTTAGTAGATATGGAGATTCGTGAGCTCTTAAATGAGTACGAGTTCCCAGGAGATGACACTCCAATCATCCAGGGTTCCGCACTTATGGCACTGGAAGATCCAAGCGGCGAGTGGGGCGACAAGATTCTTGAGCTCATGGACGCTGTTGACGAGTGGATCCCAGACCCAGAGCGTGACACAGACAAACCATTCCTGATGCCTATCGAGGATATCTTCTCCATCACAGGTCGTGGTACTGTTGCTACTGGTAGAGTAGAGCGTGGTGTACTGCACGTATCCGATGAGGTTGAGATCGTTGGTATCACAGAAGAAACACGTAAAGTTGTTGTAACAGGTGTTGAGATGTTCCGTAAACTTCTTGACGAAGCTCAGGCTGGTGACAACATCGGTGCTCTTCTCCGTGGTGTTCAGAGAACAGAGATCCAGCGTGGACAGGTTCTGGCTCAGCCAGGCAGCGTTACATGCCATCAGAAATTTACCGCTCAGGTATACGTATTAACAAAAGACGAGGGTGGACGTCACACTCCTTTCTTCAACAACTACAGACCTCAGTTCTACTTCCGTACAACTGACGTTACAGGTGTTATCACTCTTCCAGAAGGAACAGAGATGTGCATGCCTGGTGACAACGTAGAGATGACAATCGAGCTGATTCACCCAGTAGCTATGGAGCAGGGTCTTACATTCGCTATCCGTGAAGGTGGACGTACTGTTGGATCAGGCCGTGTTGCTTCTATCGTAGAGTAATTCGTATAAGTATTGGTTTATTCTGAACTAATCGAATAAAATATTCGTGGAATAGAATAAATATTGAACGATTCAGCCGCTTCCATTTTTGGAGGCGGCTGTTTTGCTGTGAGCCGCTGTTATGTATTTCTCAAAAGTATGTATTCCCAATTTACTAAGTGTTGAGAAGAATATAGTAGAAAGCAGATACCCAGGCTGTGTTTACTTTTTTATATTTAATATATTAAAACAATATTTTTAATAGACAAATAAATATTGTAGGTGTATAATAGTTAAAAAAAGAAGGGGGAATTTTTATAAGAGAGGAACCAGAGAGATTTAAATTAGAAAATACAACAATATGGTCTTTTCCAGAAAGAGGAAACTGGGCTACGCATTCAGGAAAATATAGGGGGAATTGGTCACCATATATTCCTAGAAATATTATTTTACGATACTCAAAGAAAAAAGATTGGATACTAGATCAATTCTTAGGCAGTGGCACAACATTGATTGAAGCAAAGTTATTGGGAAGAAATGCAATCGGTGTTGATATAAATTCTGAAGCTGTCAAATTATCTAACACAAATCTAAATTTTACTTGTCAGGAAAAATCAAAAATATTCACCAAACAAGGAAACGCAAGTAATTTATCATTTATAAAAAACGCAAGTATAGATCTTATCTGTACGCATCCTCCATATGCGGATATTATACGATACAGTGAGAAAATTTCAGGAGACATCTCCCACTTAAAATACGAGGAGTTTTTGAGGGAATTGGAACAAATTGCAGGAGAATCATATAGGGTCTTAAAGAAGGGAGGAATATGTGCATTTATGATTGGAGATATGCGAAAGAAAGGTTATGTATTACCTTTAGGAATGAGTTCGATGCAGAAATTTGTGCGTACAGGATTTAAACTTAAAGAAATTATTATAAAAGAGCAACATAATTGTCGTTCTACAAATTATTGGGAGGGAAGAGAAAGAAAATTTTTAATGCTGGCACACGAATATATTTTTATATTGGAGAAGAGAGACAATCATGATTTCATTTAAAATGTTTTATTGAATGAGAACAAATGTTTTTCAAAAAGTATGCGTTCGCTGAAATAAATATTGATATAGCTGAAATCACATGATAGAATAATAATATAACACTATTTTAGAAAAGGATTTAGAGGTTAAAATATGGCGGTTAGTTATAAAAAATTATGGAAATTGCTTATCGATAGAGATATGAAAAAGAAAGATTTATGTGTGGCTGCGGGTATCAGCCATGCGTCAGTGGCGAAGCTTGGAAAAAATGAGAATATTACCACAGATGTACTGGTGAAAATTTGCACTGCTTTAAAATGTGATATTAGTGATATCATGGAAATAATAGAAATTGAAAGGAATAAGGAGTGATGGAACAAGTTTTAAAGAAGGCAAAGCAGATACAGGCAAAGCCTATTGTGAAATGGGCTGGGGGAAAGACCCAGATGTTAGGAGATATCATGCCTAAAATTCCTCAAAAATATGGAAAATATATAGAGCCATTTATTGGCGGTGGTGCGCTGTTTTTTGCATTAAGTCCAGATAAAGCAATAATCGCGGATAGTAATCCAGAACTGATTAACCTGTATCAACAAGTTGCCGATAACGTAGAGACTGTTATTTCATATCTGAAAAAATATAAAAATACTAAAGAAGATTTTTACGAAGTACGTTCGTTAGATTGGTTTAAATTAAAAAAAGAAGAAGCAGCGGCGAGAACGATTTATTTGAATAAAACATGTTTTAATGGTTTATATCGTGTCAATAAGAAAGGACAGTTTAATGTTCCGTTTGGTAAATATAAAGCTCCTAATTTTTGTGATGAAGAAGCTTTATATGCTGCATCAGATGTATTGAAAAAAGCAACTATAACATGTGGAGATTATTTATCTGTATTGAAAGAATATGCAGAACCAGGAGATTTTATCTTTTTAGATCCTCCATATTTGCCAATTTCAGAATATTCAGATTTTAAAAGATATACAAAGGAACAATTTTATGAAGAAGATCATGTAGAATTAGCGAAAGAAGTTAAAAGATTACAGGAGTTAGGCTGTCATGTAATATTGACAAATTCCAATCATCCATTGGTTCATGAGCTGTACGCAGATTATAAGATCGAGGTTATTCAAACAAAAAGGTATATTTCTTGCAACGGAAGTAAAAGAAAAGGAGAGGATATTATAGTAGATATTTTGCCAAAACAGAAAACTTGGTTAAAAATAGTACCGAAACCTTTGCCTCAGCAGGTAATGAAATATCCAGCAACTAGATATATGGGTTCTAAAAGTAAATTATTACCTCAAATTTGGGCTGTTGCGTCACAATTCAATTTTGACTCTGTAGTGGATCTGTTTTCCGGTTCTGGCATTGTGGGTTACATGTTTAAAGCTCAGGGGAAAACTGTAATTAGCAATGACTATATGGCAATGTCGGCAACCTTTGCCAAAGCAATGGTGGAAAACAATAATGTTGTGTTGCCATTGGATGAGGCAAAGAAATTATTGATTGAAAAAAGAGAGTCTGATCATTTTGTAGAAGAGACATTTCAAGGCTTATATTATAAAGATGAAGAGAATAGGCTAATAGATATTTTACGAACTAATATTGCGACTATTAGAGATCAATATAAGAAAGCAATTGCAATGACGGCATTGATTAGAGCTTGTATAAAGAAAAGACCAAGAGGAATTTTTACATATACCGGAGATCGGTATAATGACGGTAGAAAAGATTTACAGAAATCTTTAGAACAGCAATTTTTGGAAGCGGTGGAAAGTATCAATAATGCAATTTTTGATAATGGTTGTGAAAATAAATCTAAGCATGGTGATGCAATGGAAATAAAAGTTAAGCATCCAGATTTAGTATATATTGATCCGCCATATTATTCTCCATTGTCAGATAATGAATATGTACGTAGATATCATTTTGTTGAAGGTTTGGCACGAGATTGGAAAGGTGTGGAAATACAGGAAAATACAGTGACAAAGAAATTTAAATCATATCCTACACCGTTTTCAACCAGGAAAGGTGCTACAGATGCATTCGATAAGTTGTTTAAAAAGTTTTCAGAAAGCATTTTGATTGTATCTTATTCTTCAAATAGCCAACCAACACAAGATGAAATGGTTTCACTTATGTCAAAATACAAAGATCATGTAGAAGTAGTGCCAATAGACTATACATATTCTTTTGGAAATCAAAAACATGCTAGGACAAATCGAAATAAGGTACAGGAATATTTATTTGTTGGATTTAACGGAGAAGATATATGGAAGAAAAAATAGATATTTGGTTAGTGGGAAATACTGGATTACGAAATCCGAATAGAATACAAGAAGGTTTTAAGGCGTTTGCAAATTCGCCGTATGTGGGAAAACTTCGTGGGAAAGAGAATGAAATTGGTTTTATGAATTTTCTTAATAACCAAGGAATTATTCAAAATGAAGTCGGTAAAGATACATCTGGTAGTCATGCTCGGAAATGGCGTTTGATGTTTTCAAAAAATGGTTTCATTTATCCACAAGTAAAGAAAAAAGATGGAGATCAAGGTGAACTGGGACACTTAGATGATATAACACCATTTGGACGAACTTTTTTAAAGGCAGATACGTATCCGGCAGTGCAGGAATGTTATTTAAGGGCATTAAGTGTTGAACAGTTTGCCATGCCGGATGGAAATTCTTATTTTTCTCCATTGAGGTGGATACTGGCGATTATGTTAGAGTTAGAGAAACGAACAGGAAGTTCAGAGATCACCAGAATAGAATTTGCATTATGGGGACATACAACAAATCCAAGTTATTCAATTGAAAAGGTCGTAGACAATATTTTGGATTTGCGTACTCGAAGAAAACAAGCACCGTCAAAACGTAATTTTGATAGGAAAGAAGTTGCAGAACGTGGAAAACGCTATAATAAGAAAACAGATAATTTTCTTGATTATAGTGATATGAACATGCGGTACTTACGTATTTCCGGGGTGCTACAACGAAAAGGAAGAGGAATGATTATTGTTCCGGCTAAACATATTTTGGCCGAAAAATTGGCAAAATCAACATCCAATGAAGAATCGATAATGATTCAATATAAGCGCTTGTGTGAAGGTGCGGAATTACCAACGGATAATTTAGATACTGCTAAAGCGTTATTGAATGATTTAATAAAGCAGATGAAAAATAGACATATTTTGTTTGATATTACAGATCTGCCATTGAATACCGCAACAGAAGCCAATATTGCTAGAAAACGTTTAGAAAATATCTTATCTCAGACAGATGAAATCCAGTATGCGAAAGAACAATGTAATCAATGGCAAGAAATAGCAGACTATATGGAGCTGTTGATTAAAGGCGGTGGAAAGCGTACATACGATGATGATAATGTTATTGAAGTACCAAAAGATGAGACCCCGGCATATTTGGAGTGGATTTTATGGCGAGCCTCTTTAGCTATTGATCATATGGTCAATAAACCTTATGAGGTAAGGGGATTTAAATTGGATTCAGATTTTCTTCCGGTATCTGCCGCTGGTGGAGGGAAAGGTGATCTATATTGTGAATTTAATGACTTTACAATCTTAACAGAAGTTACGATGTCTACGTCATCACGTCAAGAGGCAATGGAGGGAGAACCTGTAAGAAGGCATGTGTCGGATGCTGTTTTAAAATATGATAAGCCAGTATATGGCATGTTTATTGCAGTGAAAATAGATACAAATACGGCAGAAACATTCAGACATGGAATTTGGTATGCACGAGGCGATATAAAGCAGAGATTGGATATTGTTCCATTAACATTAGCTCAGTACCGGAAGTATTTTATGGCAATGTTTAGAACAGGTTACGTTAATCCAGAAAGACTACGAGAATTGATTTTATTGTGCGAAACAAGAAGAGATATTTTAGATGCACCAAGATGGAAAACATATATAGATACTGCGATTAATGAAGAAATAAAAAGAATGGAACAAGCATTATTGGTAAGTAAAACTTAGGAATTGTAGTAGTGTAACCAGGAGAAAAAATATATATATCATTTAATATATGGTGATAATATAATCTACGTAGAAGCATATTTTAAAAAGTATAAATATACATAAGATAAGGAGTAGATGATGTATAACTATGTAAGCAATTATAAAGGACGAATTGATTTGATGGATTTATATGGGGATAATTCATTGTTATTATATGCGTTGCAATTGCGATATGACATCGAAGATATAATATCGGTTGCTTCGGAAGCATTGACAGATGGAAGTGATGATAAAAAGTGTGATTTGATTTATATAGATAGAGATTCGGGATTTGCAGTCATAGCTCAAGCTTATATGAAGAAAAATCCAACAGAAACAGACTTAGCGAAAGTAAATAAAGCAAGTGATTTAAATGTAGCAGCATCATGGATTTTTACGAGAGATATGAATGATATACCGGATAGAATAAAAGATTCAGTTAATGAATTGCAGGATGCGATTAAGGAAGGCGATATTAACACAGTTTATTTTTGGTATGTTCATAATATGAATGAAAAAAACAATCCAGAAGTTCAGGAGGAATTAAACACTGTTCAGATCGCAGCACAAAAATTGATAAACGATTTAGCTGGAGATAATTCTGTCAAAGTAGTAGCATTAGAGGTTGGAAATAATACGATTGAACGTTGGTATAATAGCTCTAGTAAAAGAATTACAATCGAAGAAGTGATTGATGTGGAAGGTACTGGGAAAGCCTTTGAAGTCAAGGGTGAAAAGTGGAAATCCTGTGTAACAGCAGTAAAAGGTAGTTGGATACGAAAACTTTATTTAATGTATAAAGATGATTTGTTTTCTGGAAATCCAAGAAATTATTTAGGAGCGGGAAAAAGAAAAAATAAAATAAATTTAGGTATTATGAACACAGTACAAGAACAACCAGAAAACTTTTGGGCATATAATAATGGATTGACGGCCTTAGTAAATGATTATGAAATGGATCATGATAATATAAACAAAGTACATGGAATAACTATAATTAATGGAGCACAATCAACTGGAGCCATCGGAGCTGTAGAAAGCTTTAAAAAAGATTTTCTTGTTCCGATACGTTTTATTGTGTGCAGTGAGCCTAAAATTATAGAAGAAATTATTAATAATAACAATAAGCAAAATGAAATCTTGCCATCTGATTTAAGAAGTAATGATAAACAACAAGTAAGACTTAGAAAAGAATTTGAAAAATATCCGCAATTATCTTACAGTGGTGGAAGAAGAGATAGTACAAGGGTTAGAAACAAAGAAGTATTTGATCCATATTTAGTTGCTCAAACCTTACTAGCTTTTCATGGAGATTGTGTAACTGCTTATAATTCAAAAAAATTGATATGGGACGAAGATAAAGAATATACAAATATTTTTTCGGATCAGCTGACTGCAGAGCATATTATTTTTGTGTATTCATTAGGACGAGCTATTGATGAATTTAAAATTAAATTAAAAAATAAAAAAGAACAGAGAACGGATATAGAGAATGATGAATTTAATTTTTTAAGTAAGCGCGGATCTAAAATGTTATTGATATTAGCAGTAAGTACTTGTATGGAAAACTTACTTGGAAAGAAGATTTTAGATTCTTGGAAACTAGTATTTAGAGACAATAGAAATTTTGATAAGTTAGTTGAAGAGTGGAAGATAATATTAGATGTTTTGATGCCATTGCATTCTACGCTTGAACCGGCAATAGAAAGTGGTCTAAAAAGTAAGGAAGCTACACAAAATGCTGCTAAGCAATTAAGAGCGTTATTAGCATCGTTCAGTGGAATGTATGCTCAACAATTGAAACCATTCTCAGATATTATAAATACAGATATGTAAAGAAATTATAAAATACTACAATAATAACAAAATTATCCAAAATCACATGTATACAGTGGAAAATCTGGACTGTATCATTGATGGGTGGTGCTGATTTTTATTCCTATTTCAAAGAGAAAGGACAATACATCATGATAAAACTAATCGTTTCCGATGTGGACGACACATTGCTTCCGGAAAGCACCATGGATCTCAATCCGGAATACTTCGAGGTGATAAAGAAACTGCAGGAGAAAGGCGTCATCTTTGTGGCGGCCAGCGGACGGCAGAAAGTCAGCATCAAAAAAGTATTCGCTCCGATTCAGGAAGAGATCGCCTACCTGGCGGACAATGGAACCGACATCTCAGCCGGAGACTTTGTGCGGTCCATGAAGTTTGAAGAAGGGGATTACGCGAAACTGGCGCAGGATCTGGATGCCTTAAGCAGCCAGGGATTTACCTATATGCCGAGCATGCCGGATTGGAACTTCGTGAATGAAGCGAGAGAAGACTTCTATCAGGTGGTTCTCGGATACGGCTGCCAGGTGAAAAAAGTGCCGAATTTAAAGGCTCTTCCGGATATCAGCAAAGTATCTCTCTATCATCCGGACGGTATCCCGGCGGATGTGGAGCAGACTATGAAGGAACGCTGGTCTGATAAGATGGATGTCTGTATCGCCGGAAGCTGTTATCTGGATTTCACCAAAAAAGGCTGTAACAAAGGAAAAGGTCTGTCTCTTCTGCAAAAACACTATGGTATTACATATGAGGAGACAGCCGCATTCGGCAACGCCGATAACGACATTTCTCTCATCGAAAAGGCCAAATACGGCTACGCCGTGGGCAACGCCAGCGAAGGTCTGAAGAAAGCCGCCTACGAAGTCCTGGTGCCGATGCAGGAAGATGCGGTGCTTGGCAAGCTGAAAGAAATACTGGAGGAGATGGAGTAAAGCAGGTTTCCGGTTACTGCTCAAACCCGGGCCGCGCACGGACTGCGTAGCTGTGAGTCAACATAATTTAACCGGCAGTTTCCGGTCTTTTTACAATCATTTTACAGGAATATGGTTGAAAAATAAAACAAGAATGTGATAGAAAATAACCGGAGGTATGATTTTATGATCAAAAAAATGGAAGGTTTCAGTAAAGAGGGAAACTGGTATAAAGGAAATCTTCACTGCCATACGACGGATTCCGATGGAAGTTTGACGCCTGCAGAGGTAGTGCAGTACTATAAGAAAGAAGGATATGATTTTCTGGCAATTAGTGACCACAATATTTTTTCGGATTATCGGAGAGATTTCGATTGCGATGAATTCATTATTCTGCCTGCCGTTGAGGCGTCTGCTGTTTTGTATAAAGACGAGAGTAAAAACAGGGCGGAACGGTTAAGTATTCATCATATACATGGGATTCTTGGCAATGAGGAAATGCAGCGTAAAGCGGCGAAAGGACTTTTCTCCCATCTGCAGGACTATCCGGAAAGAGAATACTGCGGTTCCTGGAACGGCGCGCAGGTCGCACAGGAGCTTCAGGATGATCTGAAGGCCCATGGATGCATCACCATATACAATCATCCGGTGTGGTCCAGAGTGAGAGAAGAGGACTTTATTTATACGGACGGACTCACTGCTCTGGAGATTTATAATTACGGCACTGTCAATGAGAGCGCCACAGGATTCGATTCCCTGCGCTGGGATGTGATGCTCCGCAATGGAAAGCATATTTTTGCCACGGCGTCAGACGATAATCATAATGACGGAGTTGTCAGAGACAGCTTTGGCGGATATATCATGGTGAAAGCGGAGGCGCTGAATCACGAGTCTGTGATTAATGCTATTATCAATGGAAATTATTATTCCTCCGCAGGTCCTTCTATCTACAACTGGGGTATTGAAAATGACACAGCTTTTGTGGAGTGCAGCGCTGTGAGCCGGGTGAACTTCATGGCAGGGAATTACATTAATGCAGGTGGTTCTGTCATAGCGGAATCAGGAAAAGATGATATTACGCGTGCAGAGTTTCCTTTGCGTGGAAATGAACAGTACATAAGAGTAGAATGTATAGACAGATATGGAAAAACAGCATGGTCTAATCCGATTTTTCTTTAGGAGCTCATGATGAGCTCCTTTTTCTTTTACAGAGAAAACCGTTAGGATTCCTGTAAAACATAGGAGAAACATAAAACCTATGAAAGACAGGAAATCTATGGGGGACAGGAAAGGAGATACGATGGTGAGATACCTTTTATCAATATCAGAACTGGCGAAACTGAAGAACATAACCAGTGAGACACTGCGTCATTATGACAGGATTGATCTGCTGAAGCCGGATTATGTGACTAAAAGCGGCCGCCGCATGTATTCGATCCGGCAGTATGAAAAGTTGGGGACGATTCTTGAGCTGCGGGCAATTGGTATGAGTCTCCACGAGATTCAGGAATATTTTAATAACAGAAACCTGAAGAAATCCATTTCCATGCTGCGCAGATATCAGCAGGAATTTGAAAAAAAGCTGCAGGAACAGATACAGCTCAATGAAATACTGATTGAAAAAATGAAATTTCTGGAGAGTCTGTCTGAGCTTCCTGAGATGGAAACGGTCTTTGAGACATATTTTCCGGAACGGTATATGGTCACTTTAGGAGAAGAGTCCGGAGATAGGGAAAAGCATGCCATGGCATTTACTATGCTGGAAAATTATGTGCGGGAGAAAATACCGATTCTTGCCAGCGACCGGGTGGGCGTCTTCTCGGATGAGCGGCTGCTGGAACCAAATGACCAGTTGATCTCGGCAGTTCCCATGCTACTTGTCTCACCCAAAAATGCTGATGAAGCATATCTGAAAAAAATCACCGAAGGGAACTATGTCTGTATGCTTTACAAAAATGGAACTTTGGAGAAATATGATTCCTCTTTTGAAAAGGTGAAAGATTATATCAGAGAAAAAGGATATCGGATTTGCGGCAATATCCTGCAGATATATAAGATTGACGTGACCCTCTCCAGCGACAGAGAGGAAACGGTACTGGAGATTCAGGTTCCGGTGAAGAAATAAATTTTACCTGAGAATTACAAAACTTTACGGTTTTCTGTATTGAAGTTTTTGCGGCACAAAGAAATAAACTGATGTTGCTGAAGAAAAAAGAAAAACGTAACAAACTCAGGAGGGAATATTGATGAAAAAGAACGTTTTGAAATTAACAGCAGCAGTTCTGGCGTTTTCCGTTTTATTGACCGGATGCAGCGGATCCGGAAGCAGCACGGCGGAAAAAGTGGATCTGAACAGTATGACGCTGGAGGAAATTACAGCGAAAGCAAAGGAAGAAGGAGAAGTGAATTCTGTGGGAATGCCGGATGACTGGGCTAACTGGGACGACACCTGGCAGGGAATATCTGATACTTATGGACTGAAACATACGGATGTGGACCTTTCTTCAGCAGAGGAACTGGCAATGTTTGAGGCAGAAAAAAATAACGCCACAAAAGATATCGGCGATGTGGGAGAAACCTACGGCGCCGTGGCGGAAGAACAGGGCCTGACCCTGAAATATAAGACCAGCTACTGGGATGAGATTCCGGACTGGGCGAAGGACGATGACGGTGACTGGGTGGTAGCTTATTACGGAACTATGGCGCTGCTTACCAATAAGAAACTGGTTCCGGAAGCGCCGACTTCTTTCCAGGATCTGCTGGAGGGAGATTACATGGTATCCATCGGTGACGTGGCAAGATCCACAAGAGCGCAGTACGCGGTGCTGGCGGCAGCTTACGCAATGGGAGGCGATGAGAGCAACATCCAGCCGGGACTTGATTTCTTCCGTCAGCTGGCAGAACAGGGCAGACTGGATAAGGGCGAATTTACTTTAAGCCGGATTGAAAAAGGTGAGATCGGCGTGGCGATCATCTGGGATTTCGTGGGCATCGGTTACCGCGAACAGATCAAAGAAAATAATCCGGGCGCTGATTTTGAGATCTGTATCCCGGAGGAAGGCTCTGTACAGAGCGGCTACACAACGATCATCAATGCCTATACCCAGAGACCACATGCAGCAGCTCTCACAAGAGAATACATTTTAAGTGATGAAGGACAGCTGAATCTGGCGAAGGGCTATGCGAAAACAGTCCGTGACATCGAGCTGCCGGCGGATCTGCAGGCGAAGATGATACCGGATGAGCAGTACCAGAACATCAGAATGGTGGAAGACGCGGACGCGTGGGAACAGACCGTGGCAGAGCTTCCGACCTTATGGAATGAGCAGGTAATGGCTTACGCCAAATAACTTATGGGATGAACAGATAATGGCTTACGCTAAATAAGGAGAGCAGCAATGAAAAAAGGTCATAAAAAGCAGTATTTGTTTGCATTACTTCCTTTTGTGATTCTGATAGGACTTTTTGAAATCATTCCAATTATCTCAGTCGTTATCCGGAGTTTTACTCCGGATGACGGAACCATCGGAATTACACTGGATCATTATATTCGGATTTTTTCTACACATTTATATCGTTCGGCAATTATAAACAGTCTGGTAATTGCAATCTTTTCCTCAGTCATCGGACTTGTGGTGTCCTTTTTCGGAGCCAAGGCGGCCTACGAAAAGGGAGGCATCGCAAAGAAAATATTCATGAGCATTTTAAATATGGTATCGAACTTTTCCGGTGTGCCGCTGGCATTTGCTTACATTATCATGCTGGGAAATACCGGTGTCCTCACATTGATCGGACAAAAATACGGAATCGGTTTTCTTGCTGAATTTCCACTTTACTCCGTTGTGGGACTGATGATCACTTACATTTATTTTCAGATACCTCTGTCAATGCTTCTGCTTCTGCCGGCCTTTGAATCCATCAAGAAAGAATGGAAGGACGCTGTCGGACTTCTGGGAGGAAGCAGCCTGACATTCTGGCTGAAAGTGGGAATTCCTGTTTTGATGCCGAGTATTCTCGGAACCTTTTCTACCATGTTTGCCAATGCCATCGCGGCTTATGCCACGGCTTACGCACTGGTTATGAATAACGTTTCCATTCTTCCAATACGAATTTCGGAGCAGTTTGTGGGCGACGTGGTGCAGAATCCGCATCTGGGCGGAGCGCTGGCGGTCATTTTGATGATCCTGATGATTCTTTCTATTTTGATGAACGAAAAAATTCTGCAGGGAAACAGAAGGAGGAAAACCGGATATGCGAAGTAAAGGAAAGAAAGCAGGGAGCAGCCTGGTTTTGTGGATTATAGGAGTTTATTTGCTGTTTCCGTTGTTCCTGACATTTTTATACTCATTATTTACGGAGTGGATGACCATTCTGCCGAAAGGATTTTCTCTCAATGCCTATGTGGAATTGTTCCAGGATGTGTATTTCTGGCAGAGCATCCTCCGGTCTTTGATCATTTCCATCGTGCCGATCGCGGTCTGTACCATCGTGGTGCTTCTGGCGATGTACGTGATCATCGTGTACCTGCCGGGACTGGACAAGATCATGAAGATCGTCTGTACCATTCCGTACGCAGTGCAGGGCGTCATTCTTCCAATCAGTGTGCTGGGATTATACGCAAACGCACCGGCGCCGTTCAGCAACAGGGTCTTTATGCTGGCCTGCACCTACTGTATCGTCGTGCTGCCGTACATTTATCAGGGCGTCCGCAACAATCTCAACGCGGTACATGCCCCGAGACTTCTGGAAGCGGCGCAGATGCTGGGAGCCGGAAGATTTTATACCTTTTGGAAAATCATTCTGCCGAATATCATGAACGGAATCATGGTTTCCGCCATGCTGGCCATGTCCATTGTATTCGGAGACTTCGTGATCGTTAATACTCTGGCAGGAAATTATTTCCCGACCGGGCAGATGTACCTGTATGCGGAGATGCGCCAGTCCGGACAGCACGCAAGCGCGGTAATCGTACTTTTATTCTTTGTGACCTTGATGATTTCACTGGCAGTGTTTGGTCTGCAAAAAAATAAAAAGAAGGGCAGGTAAAAGAAAATGGCTTATATCGAATTTCAGAATATCAATAAATTTTACGGGGATAATCAGGTGCTGAAAAATGTAAACCTGTCCATCGAGGAAGGACAGTTCGTAACGCTTCTGGGACCGTCCGGCTGTGGAAAAAGTACGCTGCTGCGGTGTCTGGCAGGACTGGAGGAAATCTCCTCCGGGCAGATTCTCATGGACGGCAAGGACATTACCAATCTGAAGCCGAAGGACAGAAATATCGGAATGGTCTTCCAGCATTACAGTCTGTTTCCCAATATGACGGTGGAAGATAATATTGCTTTCGGCCTGAAAATGAAAAAGAAATCAAAGGAAGAAATCGCTGAAAAAGTGAAGGCTGCCATGGAAATGGTGGAGCTGACAGGAAAAGAAAAGGAATATCCGGATAATCTGTCGGGAGGACAGCAGCAGAGAGTGGCTCTGGCAAGAAGTATCGTCCAGCAGCCGAAGGTTCTCCTGCTGGATGAACCATTGAGCGCCATCGACGCGAAGCTTCGGAAGTCTTTGCAGAACAGCATCCGGGAAGTACATAAAAAACTGGGACTGACTTCCATCTTCGTGACCCATGATCAGGATGAAGCCATGGTGATGTCCGATACCATCCACCTGTTCCATGAAGGAAAAATCGAACAGTCCAGTAATCCGATCGAGATGTACACATCCCCGGTAAGCAAATTTGCCGCGACCTTCATCGGAAACTACAATATTCTTTCCGAAGAAGAATTCGCCGCAGTGACCGGGAAAAGAATAACGTCTCCGTCAGGCATCGCCATCCGTCCGGAGACTCTGCAGATCATCGGCGAGAACGGCCCGGAAGAAGATTATACCTTTGAGGGAGTGATCGTGGATAACATTCCGAAAGGAAATGTACTGCAATATCATGTGAAGATCCGGGATGTGATGCTGAAGATCGACGTGCTTTTCCGCAGCAAGAGCCTGTTTGACAACGGAACCAGAATTAAAGTGACCGTTGCGGATCACAACTGTATCCGATTATAGATAATTCGACTATAAATAATATGAAGTGACCTGCTTCATAACAGAAAAGAGGAAATAACGATGAAATATGGAACAGTGAATTCTCTGCAGTCGCCGCGGTTTTCCGGTATCCGGACCTTTATGCGGATGGAAAATGTACGGGCCTCAGAGGATATTGATTTTGCTATGGTGGGAATCCCTTTTGATACCTGTGCCACATACCGCAGCGGAGCGCGCTTTGGCCCTTCGGCCATCAGAGAAGCGTCGGCGCTGGCGGCAAAGCCGTACCATCCGGAACTTGAAGTGGATATTTTTGAGCATTGCTCCGGCGTGGACTGGGGAGATGTGGGTTCCGTTCCGGGATATGTGGAAGATTCCTTCTCCATCATCACAAAGGAGATGCAGGAGATCTTCTCCCACGGAATCATTCCCATCGCCATGGGCGGCGACCACAGCGTGACGCTGGCAGAACTTCGGGCGTGCCATGCGGTGCACGGCCCGGTGGCTCTGTTGCATTTTGACGCACACTATGATACGATTTCCGAGTATTTTGGAAAACCGTACAGCCATGGAACACCATTTTATCATGCGGCAAAAGAGGGACTGGTGGACACCTCCTGCTCCCTGCAGGTGGGAATTCGGGAAGGTCTCTATGGAGCGGAAGACGCTGAAAATTCCCGGAAGCTCGGATATGAAGTCATAAAGGCGTCAAAAATGCACCGTATGACGGCGGAGGAAGTCATAGAGAAGATATACGAGAGGACAAAGGGGAAAAAAGTGTTTCTGACCTTTGATATAGATTTCCTTGACCCGGCATTTGCGCCGGGAACCGGAACGCCGGTGCCGGGAGGATTCTCCACCTGGGAGGCGCAGGAACTGCTCCGGGGACTAAAAGAGCTGAACGTGGTCGGATACGACGTGGTGGAAGTTGCCCCGGCTTACGATGCGGGAGGAATCACATCCATCGCAGCGGCAGAGATCATGCAGGAGTTCATGGCGCAGATTGCATGGAGGAAAAAACATGGAAAACTTTGAAAAGCTTGTGTCAGAGCAGCCGTTGGTGAAGCAGATGCAGCGCCGGGAAGAAGTATTCTGGGTGAATCCCCGGAAGACTTCCTTCGCGGAGAGCATGGAAGACTGCGAGCTTAACGCCGGCGACGTGGAAGATGCACAGCAGAGACTGCTGCGGTTCGCGTCTCTCATCGAGAAATATTTTCCGGAGACAAAACCCCTGCATGGGCTGATCGAGTCTCCGCTGGTGGAAATAAACGCCATGAAAGACTATCTCAATGAGAAATACGGGGCAGCCCTTGACGGGAGGCTTTTTCTGAAAGAGGACAGTCATCTCGCCATTGCCGGTTCCGTAAAAGCCCGGGGCGGCATCTACGAGGTCCTCAACTATACAGAGAAACTGGCCAGAGAGCATGGATTTCTCGGAGAGGGTGAGAGCTACGAGAAACTGGGTGGAGAGCACGGATTCCCCGGAGAGGGTGAGAACTACGAGAAGCTGGGCGAGGAAGAGGTGCGGCGCTTCCTGAACGGTTATACCATTCAGGTGGGATCCACCGGCAACCTGGGACTGAGTATCGGCATTATCAGCGCCGTGCTGGGATATAAAGTGATCGTCCACATGTCCGCCGACGCGAAGCAGTGGAAAAAGGAACTGCTCCGGAGCCATGGCGTTGTGGTGAAAGAGTACGAGGGAGACTACGGGGAAGCGGTGAAAAAAGGAAGAGAACTTTCTGACGCGGACCCTCACAGCTATTTTATCGACGATGAGAACTCCAGAACGCTCTTCCTTGGCTACGCCACAGCAGGAGAACGGATCAAGAAACAGTTCCATGACAAAGGAATCGTCATTGACGAAAAGCATCCGCTTTTTGTCTATATCCCATGCGGGGTGGGCGGTGCGCCAGGCGGCATCAGTTTCGGCCTGAAACAGGTATTCAAAGACGCCGTACACTGCTTTTTTGTGGAACCGGTACAGGCTCCGTGCATGCTGCTGGGGATGGCCACCGGCCTCAATCATGAGATATCCGTTCAGGACATCGGACTCAGCGGCAAAACCCACGCCGACGGTCTGGCCGTGGGACGACCTTCCGGTTTCGTGGGAACCATCATGAAAAAAATGTTCAGCGGCGGCATGACCGTCCGGGACTATAAATTATATGAATATATGAGAGACCTGCTGGCACAGGAGGACATTTTTCTGGAATCCAGCGCCTGCGCTGCATTTCAGGGACCGGTATTCCTGAACCGGAACCCGAAACTGCAGGAATACATCCGGAAAAATGGTCTGGAAAATAAAATGCAGGGTGCGGTTCATGTGGTATGGGCCACAGGCGGAAGTCTGGTGCCGGAAGATATCAGAGAGGAATATATACACACAGAACTGCCGGAGTAAAAGGGCAGCTCGCTGCACGCAGAGACGCCAGAATAAAATGGCAATCCACTACACGGAGGCGCGAGACTAAAACGGCAGCTCGCCCATGGAGAAAATATGTTTGACACACACATGCATACAAGTCCCTTTTCCACAGACGCCGGGATGAAACTTCCGGAACTGCTCAAAAGGAAACAGGAGACCGGACTGGGAATCGTTCTGACAGAGCATATGGACTATGATTTTCCGCCTCCTCTGGTCTACGAATTTTGTACCGACGACTATTTTAAAACCTATTCGCCTTACCAAAATGAAACCTTTCTTCTTGGAATAGAAATCGGTCTCCAGTCCGCCGTCTGCCAAAAAAACAGCGCCCTGATCCGTTCCTGTCCTTTTGATATGGTGATCGGTTCCATCCACGCCGTCTGTGGAAAAGATCTATACGAAAAAAATTATTTTGAGGATTTCCCGGATAAAAAAAGCGCCTACAGTGCTTACCTGGAAACTATGTACCGCTGCATCAGCGAGTTTGATGACTTTGATGCCCTGGGGCATATGGATTACATTTGCCGGAAAGCGCCCTACGAGGACCCGCTTCTTTATTATGAAGAATTCAGAGAAGAAATCGACAGAATATTAAAACTCCTGGCAGTCAAAGAAAAATCACTGGAAATCAACACCCGCCTTTTCGGACAGAAAGAGGCGGTACGGGAACTGGCCGTCATATGCCGGCGTTTTGTGGAGTTGGGTGGCCGCACCGTGACCATCGGTTCTGACGCCCATCACGCCGCAGCCATCGGCAGCTCCCTGAAGCCCGCTTACGACCTGGCGTTTCAGTGCGGAGCAGAGCCGGTGGTATACAAAAAACGCCGCCCCTGCCCGGCGGTATAAAATCTTTCTTATATCTAATATCTAATAAAGCAAAAGCATCTTATAATGGCAGGATACCTCCAAAGTAGATAGATTAAAAATCTGTTACTTTGGAGGTGTTTTGCATTTTAGGGAAATGAAGCTCACGCTGGAGGAAAAGGTTATGGGGATTTTTGAATCTGGGCGTTGATATTACGGTTATTTTTTTAATAAATTCATTTTTAACCGTACTTTAATTACTAAGTATTACGATTATTTTCCTTGTTATCTTGTGTTTTCTCATGAATCACGGTGGTATCTGCGAATATCGTTAAAAAACTGGGAATAGATTCGTCGTGAGCGCAGCTTTTGGCGAATAGCGATAGGAAACACAGGGGAAGTATGCTAAGATAGGGATAGGAATTTATTGGGTTTTACGGAGGGGATACTATGATTGATCACATACCATCTCAATCAGCTATGATTGAATTACTCGGACAATCTTTGTTTGAGGTTTGGCAAAAATTATGCTTGGTCATTGATGAAAAATACGAAATGGAACGATTATGGAATACTGGCGGTAAGAACTGGGCTTATGAGTATAAATATCGCAGAGGTGGCAAAACACTTTGTGCTTTGTATGCTAAAAGTAATTGCGTGGGTTTCATGATTATTTTTGGCAAAAATGAAAGGGCAAAATTTGAAGCGATACGCGATACCCTTTCGGAGTCCGTTTGTAAGAGATACGATGAGGCTGAAACATATCATGATGGGAAATGGGTTATGTTTGAGCCGACAGATACGGCTGAATTTGATGACTATATGAAATTATTAGCTATTAAAAGGAAGCCAAATCGGAAATAACAAATGTAGTTTTGGGGAGGTGTGAAAAATGACAACTTCAAATATAAAAGCCCGTATTCCCTGCGACATTCATAAAGTGTGGGAAGTTGTTACGGATGTTGAGCATTACACATGGCGCAGTGATTTGAGCAGAACAGAAGTTATAAATGATAAGCAGTTTATTGAATACACCAAAGAAGATTATCCGACCACCTTTACGATCACTGCCACGGAACCATATAAGTGTTGGGAATTTGATATGGAAAACAGCAACATGGAAGGACACTGGATTGGTATTTTTACTTCCAGAGATGGTGAAACAGAGATTGACTTTACAGAGCATGTAACAGTGAAAAAATTTTTTATGAAACCTTTTGTAAAGTCTTATTTAAAAAAGCAACAAGCTCAATTTGTCTCTGATTTGAGAAAAGCGGTATCGTACTTAACAGAGGAATAAAATAGAATTCATATAACTGAATAACCGCTGCCCTCACAGCAGCGCCACCGAGCAGGAAATCACAAATGGACTTCCTGCTTTTTCTTTTGTCCCTGATGTTACATCGAGTTGGATAGATTCAGACTGTAGCGGACAGCTCAAAATTTTCCCCAATATTATTTGATATTTTTTAAAATATTATGTGGATTCCTGTGCCGGATTGGTACTTATAGAATAGACAGATATCTGTCCGATGGAAGTAGATAGATGTTTGTTTAGTGAAAATACATGGACATTTGTCCGATATTTTCATACAATGTATGCAGTAGATGTATTACATATCTGTCGTAAAAATGTATGGAAAGTGGAGGTAATCAAGAAATACGCGTGGAAAAATATGAAAAAAATCTAGTGTACCGTCTCATTCATTCTGCGGCATCCTGCGTATTGTGAATGATACAGTACACTAGTCTGAAAGTGCACATTCAGAGATCACGGAGGTGAGGAGATGGAGGATAAAGATATCATCGCTTTGTACTGGGAGCGGTCAGAAAGAGCAATCGAGGAAACGGATATCAAGTATGGAAGGTTGTGCCGCAGTATATCCATGGGGATTGTAGATGATACAAGAGACAGCGAGGAAGTTATAAATGACAGCTGGCTGGCGGTATGGAATACGCTGCCGCCGCAGTGGCCAAAGCTTTTTAAAGCGTATGTGTGCCGGATTGTCAAAAATCTTTCCCTGAAGAGATTTACCCATAACCATGCATTGAAAAGAAAATGTGTATACGAGCAGTCGCTGGAAGAGCTGGACGACTGCGCGGGACATGGAGCGGCCATTGACGATGCGGTGATGAAAGAGGAACTGGTAAAAACGGTCAGCCGGTTTCTGGGAGATCTCTCGGATAATAACCGGGATATCTTTCTGGAAAGGTACTGGTTTGCCAGTTCCCTGGAAGAGAT
>NZ_NFIR01000018.1:0-75077 GCF_002159465.1 Eubacterium sp. An3 | reverse complement strand
CTCGCTTATGACGGTTCCGGGAAGGTCGCGCGCGGGAAGGATGCGGGCTTTTCCTCCGCCAGCCTCTGCCGTTTTTCCACTGGGAAGGTCTACAACTGCGACCTTTCCGCTTCAAAAAACATCGCGGCGCGGTATTTCATCCGTGTCCTCTTAAAATCCATTCCTGCGAAGGAAAGGTTGCTGACCCAGGCAAAAGTCCCTGGGCTCAGCAGACGGACCAGTTGCGTCCTGGCTACACTCATTCGTTTTACTGCGGTGCTCGGCACACTGAAGGCGGCGTAAGCTGCCACGTGACTGAGTGGCTGAGGAAAAACGGTATCTGTAGTCGGGCATCCCATGCCGCCTAAAGCGGCAGTCAGGCAGCTTTCCATACGAGACATCTTAGTGCCTGATGTGATGGGAAGCCCCGCCTATAATCTTGTATTTAGGCGGGGAGGGTTCACGTAGAACATAACTGTTTAGTCTTTTCTGGAAAAGAGATTGCCGAAAGAACGGAGAATGCGATCCCAGAACATTTCTTTTCCCTTAGGGAGTATATTGATATGATGATGGATGCACAGAAAGCGACTTTGGTTGATGACCGGGAACAGGCGGATATTGTTCTTTCCATGGGGAAGGAAGAAGGCTGCGTGAGTCTGATCGATAACAATTTCTTCCTGGACCAGCCATCTGTTTCAACATTAACCCCTGTCCAGCAAGAGCGGGAAGTACAAGACGCTCATATCGAATCATTGGAAAATGATCGAATGGATGACAGAGAAGAAGATTCGAATATAATAGTCTTTGAGGATTACTCACTTAACAGATAATTCAAAAAAAACCTTTGTCAAAAGACATTGGCTTCTTTTTTTTGAAAATAATACATATGTTTCTGCAATACATCCGGTCAGATATAACTCCGGGTTTCCGTGCAACGGCGCCGAATCAAGGATCTGTAACGTGTGTTCAAATAGGATCGAACGTTCCGTATTCATGTTGTTTTTTCCTTCATTGCTGAAATCTTGACATGGGCTGCCATGGACAACAATATCCGGACTCAAATCCCAGATACGGATATTCTGCGGTTTTGGGTCACAATCAAAAATCTGATTATAAGCCATCACTGCATAAGACAGCACTTCCACATAATCAATAGATCTCGGATCATACCCGACATTTTGTAATGCCCTTCGCGGCGCTCCAATCCCACCGAACAGTTCCAACAGCTTCTATGGCTGCTCATCCATATCCGGATCAGCGACTCCCTTTTCAGACATCATTGAAAAATCCAAATTCTGGAAATCCATGATTACGTCTTTTTCTATTCTTGCTTTTGCCATTGGTAATATGGCGTGTCCATTTCGATTTTTTATGCAAAAGAAATGATTTCTTTTTTGCGTGGAAATATCCTTCTATTTTAATTTATGGTATAATTTACTAAAAGTGTAAAGGAGTTTTTTGTATGAAGTATGTAAGCACAGAATTAATTGATCATATGTTGGAGATAAAAAATCTTACATAAGCAGAGGGAGAGAAGTATGACAAGCACAGGAATCGTTAGGAAATTAGATCAGCTGGGACGGATTACATTGCCAAAAGAATTGCGGAAAAGTTTTGGTATTGAAGAAGGAACCCCTTTGGAATTTTTTACTGACGATGATAAAATTATCGTCAAAGTGTATCATCCGAGTGATATCTTTACTGGTCGATGTGATGATCTGATCGAATATAAAGGAATGCGGGTATCTAAAGCTTCGATTCGGGAAATGGCACAAATTGCCGGTTTTTCCGTATCTGAATTATAAAAGAAAGGACGCTGATATGAGAAATATTGGAAATGACCACAAAGTATTGTTAAAAGAAGATGTCATTCTGCTATTACATGCTGCTCGTAATGAAATGGAGAAAGCAATGATAGCTCTCGCTGTTGGTGCAGGGGCAAGTGTAAGTGAGATGGCAGAATTGAAAGTGGAAGATTTTGTACCTCACAGGTACGATATCAAATTATATAATAAGAAGCAGGGTAAATATAGGACAGTAACCGTAACCAACGTCGTATCATCAATTCTTAAACGATATTTATCCCAGCGGAAGGACGTTAATCCGTATTTTTTTCCGGCAAGGAAACCAGGTGGGAAAACTTTGGGCAAATGGTGGGAAGACCCTGAAAATGTATCAAATGATGAGAGTATGGCAGAGATAAAAATCAGCGCAAAATTATCCCAAATTATACGAAAATCTGGGGTTGAAAATGTTACAAGCTATACTTTAAAATGGACCGCTGAGTTTGCGCGAAATGCAAGAAAAGAAAGAAGAGAGGAAATATCAGCACTCGCTGCGATATTATGGGTTGATAATGAAAAGGCTGAGAAGATTTACGAAGAATATCGTGGAAAGTTTGACATTGGGATGTAAACAAGAATTTTAAGAATAAGAGCGGGAATTTCAGGCTAAAACTGAAAGACAGTTGGCATGAAATGTCGATTTCTTAGGGGAGGAGTGTTTATGTATCAATTAAGAAAAGTGAGCGTATGTCAAAAATCTTCTATAAGAGACATTTCTTTTGCATTAGGACATTATAGGTTTGGTTTTGAAAATTGTACCGTATCTCAAGAAACGTATAAAAATAACGAAGAAGTTATCATCATCAAATATTCCGACGGCACGCTTTCCGGGGCATTAAGAAAATATCCAACACTGGAAGAAACCGTCAGAGACTGGAAATACGTTATGATACAAAATGGGGAGGAAGAAGAGCAAGTCCAAATTGCCATTGACAAAATCAAACCTTTTTTTGAGTAATTGAAAGTAAAATAATTTTCCTAAAAAAACAGATACCCGCTTAGGGGCGGTGACGTAAGAAAACATTTATGTGAGAGAATCGGCGTAGTTTAGGCTACGCCGGTTTTCTTTTCTTTTTGGGCTGCTTGGGATTGCTCCCTTGCGTCCTCAAAATCAAATGCACCAATGAAGTTATAGACGATCTCAATTTCTCTGACCTTGATGCGCGGCTCGTTCTCGTCCGGCGTGTAAACCTCGGAGATATAAATTTTCTCCACAAACTCCCGGAGAACAGAGGCGTCAAGCTGCTGCATATCAGTGTACTTCCTGACCGCTGCAATAAACTGTCTGACATTGACTTTCTGCTTTTCCTGTTCCTTGACTTCTTGCCGAAGATATTCGACAAGGTTTGTAAGGTTGGTCTGTTCCAATTCATAGTCACGGGACAGTTTGATGAAACGCTCGTCAGAGAGCTTGCCGGAAATGTTATCCTCATACAGTCGCTTGATGATAACATCCAGCTCGGCAATCCGCTTTTGTGATTGCGCCAGAGTGTCTTTCTTTTGTGCCAGCTCCTTGTCCCGTTCCCGCAGGCTTTGATCCGCCGCCCGCTGCACAAAGTCGTCCTCATACTGTGTCACATACTGAATGGCTTCCCGCAGGTTCCGCAGCACGATTTCTTCAAGAACGACGCGACGGATAGAGTGGGTCGAACATAAGGTGCGGTCTTTGCGATAGGTAGAACAAATGTAATATTCCTGTTCTGGCTTGAAGTGATTGGCCCGGCACAGATACATCTTTCCGCCGCAATCTGCACAATACAGCAGGCCGGAGAACATTCCCATGTCGCCCATCTTGGTAGGACGGCGGCGGCCCTGCCGGATTTTCTGGACGATCAGAAACACGCTTTCCTCAATGATGGGTTCCTGTGTGTTCTCGAAGATCACCCATTCCGATGGGTCGTTCCACAGCTTTTTCTTGCTCTTGAACGATTGTTTGGTGGTTTTGAAGTTTACCGTATGGCCCAAATAGTCAAGGCGCTCCAAAATCCGTGATACCGTTTCATTCGTCCACTTGTAAGGATTGGCCGTTGGTTTGTTCGCTACCGGCAAGCCTTTTTCATAGGCGTAGGCAGTAGGGTTCAGCACCTTGTTTTTTTGCAGCCATTTTGCAATCTGCGTCGGCCCCATACCGTCCATGCACAGTGCAAAAATCTTTTGGACAACGGCGGCAGCTTCTTCATCCACGATCCATTGTTTTTTATCCTCCGGGTCTTTCTTGTACCCATAAGGCGGGATAGTGGTGAGGTGTTCGCCGGAGCGTCCTTTGGATTGCCATGTTGCCCGGATTTTCTTGCTGGTGTCCTTGGCGTACATTTCATTGAATACGTTGCGGATGGCGGTAAACTCGCTGTCCCCGCGCACACTGTCCACACCGTCATTGACGGCAATAAAGTGGACGCCATACTCTGGAAATAACATTTCCGTATACATCCCGACTTGCAGATAGTTACGCCCGAACCGGCTCATATCCTTAACGACAACGCGCTTGATCTTGCCCGCCTTGATGTCGGCAAGCATCCGCTGGAATCCGGGCCGGTTGAAGTTGGTTCCCGAATATCCGTCGTCCTCGTCGTAGTGGCGGATGGCAGTATAGCCGTGATCCCGGCAATACTTTTCCAAAATCCGCTTCTGGTTGCTGATACTGTTGCTCTCGCCGTCCAGCTTATCTTCTTGGGAAAGACGCTCATAGCAGGCGGTAATGCCCTCGGCTTCCTCCTGCGGCTGGCTGTGGACATAGAATTGCAGCACCGTGTTTTGGATGGCCGTCTTGGTTTCCTCGCTCAACGGCGCGTCGTTGGATACGCGCTGAAAGGAAGTGACTGGCTGTTGGTACATTTGATTGTCAAGGTTCAAAGTAGTATCGTTATTCCGTGTCGCACGGGGGTTCCGTGCAATCACCATTTCCGGCTGTTTGCTCATAAGTTCCTCCTATTCCGCAGCCGGAAAACGAGGCATGATACAAGTATATTATACCATATCATGCCCCATCCGTCTGCTTGTAGGAAATGAAAAAATCTTTAATTTTTAAGTGGCTGCCTTGCTCAAATCATTTTGAAGCAGCCGACGGATTTTCTTGACTGCGGTTTCTTTCGCGCCGTCTTTGACGGTCGCTTTCACAATATATCGAACGCCTCCGATCTCGTACTGACGTACTACGGGGGCGGTCTGGTTCTGACTTGTTACTGTACTCATACAGTAATCCCCCTTTCGCTTACATTGGTGTAAAACGAAATGGGCAGTACGGACGGCTGCTGGCACAGCTCCACGGGAATCTCACCCCGGCCCATGCTGATGGGTGCGCCGCGCAATGCTTTGAGGGCGTTCAACGCGGGAGTATCATTGTCTTGCCTGTACGTCGTCGCCCACAAGTTGCCACACTTGTTTTACAGCCCGGTTTGATCGCTCCGCTTTTTTCCTATGGGAAAAGCCTCATGGCGCACCTGCCGCACGGCTCGGCACAGACAGAATGTGTCCGTTTGCCCTATGATGCGCCGCTATATACGGGCATATTTTTCAAAGAACTGTGACGCCACAGACCTTTTGCTGGCGGGGAAAGGGTAAGCCGCTGCATCCAGCCGGGCGATTATCGTTAAACTTTAACGATAGCTTGGATCAACCTGATTTCTAAGCACCGTTTCATGTACTCGTCCACGCATAAATGAGGATAGCCGTCCTCGTCATAGAGCGTCCGGGTACACAGACAATTCATGTAATTGTCATAGTACCGAAGCAACCGTTCTACGGCTTGGGGATCGCCTGCACGGGCGGACACATACACTGAAAGGGGCAAAGGCTCTTTGCCTTTGTAGGCAGGTTCTTTCATCCGCGTCAACCTCCTTCCGGCATGAGCGCCATCAATTTTACACGCAACTCTTTCAGTGTCTTTGTCCTGTGGCGCTGGACGGCGCTGCGGGACATCCCTGTGAGGCTGGCGATCTCGCCGTCTGCCATATCCAGTACGCAGTACAGGATCAAAATGCTTTGTTCCTGTTGCGGCAGGTTGGCAAAAGCGTCGGCCACAAGCTCGTTGTCGATATGTAAATCGTAACCATGAGAGCTAAACACAAAGCTGTCGCTGGGATAGCGGTCTACGGTGCAGAGCTTGTCCAACTCATGCTGCGGCAGGTCGCTGAACATCGTTTCACGATCTCTTTGACGCTTCATATTCCGCAGATAAGCCCGTGCCTCGTTCTTCAACACTTTTTTGCAAAAGGCATCAAACTGGCCTTGTCCATAGTCGCGGGGGATAGCTTCCATCATTCTCACCCCCTTTCTGTTGGGGGATTGGGTGGTTCTCTCCCTTTCCGCTACTACTAATCCTGCGATACCCTTTGCTGCCCGCTGCACGCCTCCTTTTTGGACTTTTTTTGGAAAAACTTCCAGAGCAAATTTGAAACCGCAGGAACCGACAAAAAACGCCCAGCAGGTCGTAGACCCACCGGGCGAAATATAAAGAGATATGAAGTTGTATTACATGGTATAGTTCATACTGTTGGCCGGAGCTGACCCCTGTTGGGTACAGGCTTTTTTTAATAAGCTATGCTTTTGAAAGACATGACATATCAGCATGGCGGCTCCCTCCGTGGGCCGCCGATCCTGTGCTGGGCAAAAAGAAGAAGCGGCGGCCTTGATTTCTCAAAGCCGCCGCTTCTCTTATAGACGTGTCAAAGGACTGCTGCACGACGGCTTTTTTTTCTTGGCCGTCGTCCGGCAGATGATTTCTTATGTGCTTATCATAAATTGTAATTTTGAAGATTTCATAAAGATTTGAAAAAAGGGCGGCTCATAGCCGCCCATAAATTCAAAATGGAATTGAGATTGTAACCTGCGCCCCGCCGGTCTTTTTGGAGTTGTTCAAAATAAGCTGACCGCCATGTTGCCGGACAATAGACTTTGTGATAAACAGGCCCATTCCAAAGTGCAGGTTAGAACTACGGCTGTGATCTGCCATGTAAAATTGTTCCTCTGCGTGCAGTAAATCTTCCTGTGAGAAGCCGGGGCCTGCATCCGTTACGGAAATTTGCAGACATCCTTTATTGCCTGTTATCGAGATAGAAATGTAGCTATCTTGTGGGGAATAATCCAGCGCATTGTTCACCACATTCATAATTGCCCGTTCCAACAGCAGCTTATCCGCAGACAGGAGAGCAGGCAAGTGTTCTATTTCCATCTGCAACCCAATTTTTTTCGTCTGGCACAGTGCGTCAATCTGCCCCCGTAACTGCTCCACATAGGCAGGCAGGTCAACATTTTCCATGCGAAGCTGATAGCCGGTTGCTGCCCGTGAAATATCAATCAGTGTCCGAATGTATAGCTGCATCTGTTCGGAACTGTTGCTGATATATTCGGCATATAAACGCTGTTCCTCGTCGAGTTCTGTTTCGCTGATAAGGTCTGCATTTCCCTGAATAACTGTCAGGGGCGTTTTTAGATCGTGGGCAAGCGCGGCAATCTGTTCTTTCTGCATCTGTTCGGCTTTCCACTGTTGTTCCAAAGAGGATTTCAGGCTTTCTTTCATACGAGAAAAGGAAGCCAACACATCCTCAAATTCTTTGATGTTTGAATGGCCCACCTCAAAATCAAGGTTCTGTTTTGCCACCTCCGAAGTAGCTTCAAACAGCGGAACAAGTTGTAGCCGCAGTTTCTTGGCAAATCTGGTGGTCAGAAATAGACAGACAAAAATACCACCCGCTGCGATCAATACAATCAGCAATATATCCGGGGACGGTAGATGCTCATTCAACCACTCATTTGTATATTGAGCGCCAATATAATATTGCAAGACAACATACTCATTTTCACGGGTGACAAGCAGGTATCTTTTTTGCAGGTTTTGGTCGCTGGCACCTGTGGTCGCATACCGCATGGCCTGCTCCAACTCATTTTCATCCAAGGTGGTTTCAATAAGTTGGTAGTTTTTATCCAGCAGCGCATATTCAATCCCCATCGGTATTTGAACATCAGATAAATCCGGCGTAGCCGCAAGGATCGGTGCAAGTTCGTTTGCCCGGATTTCTGAATAGTCCCCATAGGTGGTAAGCCCGAAAGTCGTGCTGACGGTCATAAGCAGAAACGGAATAGCAACTGCGCCAAGTAAACCGCCAAGCAGCATAAATAAGAAGCGCCAAAAGGCTGTTTTCAGTGATGCAGCTTTCTTCATTCCCATTTGTACCCAATCCCCCAAACCGTTGTGATTGGCTGAATATCAAAATGGTTCAGCTTTGCCCGGATATTCTTAATGTGGGTGGCAATCGTGGAATTATCACTTTCCCCGTCCAAACTGAAAACAGCCTCGTAAATCTGTTCCCGTGTAAACACCTGCCCTTTATTGCGGGCAAGAAATTCACAGATCATATACTCGCTTTTGGTAAGGGACACGGTTTCACCGTCTACCTGTACCGTTTTGGCCGACAGGTCTATTTTAATACGGTCAAAGTTCAGGCTGCTATGACGTTCCCTCTGTTCCCGGCGTATATGTGCGTTTACTCTGGCCCGCAGCTCTGGGATGCGGAAAGGCTTTGTCAAATAATCGTCAGCGCCAAGCCCCAGACCAAAGGTGATGTCATTTTCCATCGTTTTAGCCGTAAGGAATAGGATCGGGCAGTCAACCATATCCCGGATTTTTTCACAGAACGAAAAGCCATCGGTTCCGGGCATCATAATATCCAGTATGATTAAATCATAGCGGTTCAGCTTATCCAATGGCACCTGCTCCGCAGATGTATAGCCCGCAACCATGTGTCCATCCTTTTGCAGTCCGTTTTTTATCAGCTCCAAAATGGGCTGTTCGTCATCTACTGCAAGAATCGCAGCCATTTTCCCGCCTCCTTTCGTCGAAATCTGTACTTATCATTATACCACAAGTTAAGGGAAATTACTGTACCCTTGCAATATGGTACTGATTATTTACTTTTACGGCAATGGCGTCCGTCGGATCAGTGCCGGAAATCTCATACACATCCATATAAAACCAGCGTTCCCGCTGCTGTTCGGCAGAAGAACCCGTCCAATCAATTTTGTTCTGTTCTTCCTTTGAAAGTGGACGCTTGCTGTCTGCGTCAAAAGTTATGGTTTCGTTCAGAATATCCAGATACGCCCCAAGCTGCTCCGTTGTTACGGTTTCCTCTGTCACCTGATAAGTGCGCTCTCCGCAGGTCAGTTGTGTAGCATTTTGCGGATTAACTTCATAACTGTCACCTGTATTTTCAGCGACAGCTTTGAAATCAAAGACTTCATCCGCTGCTGTAAGCTGGTCGCTCGGCACCGCTTCGTGGTATCCACCATTGACATCCACAATCAGGTGAGAGGCATTATTGGGAGCCGCATACACATTCAAAAACGGGATGATGTATTTGGCGTCCGGGGCTTTGTCTGCCAGATCGGACAGGGTTTCAAAAGTGGCAGTTTCAATCGCTTCCTGAACCAGAACAGTTCCGTCCTTATCCACCGCTGCAAGCTGCCGGATGTACCCAAGCCATTCTCCAAGTCCGTCATTGGAAACGGTATTATTGAGAATGGTGTACGTTTCCTCTTTGTAAGTAAACTGCGTCACATCTTCACTGACTAAGTAACATTGCTCTTTGCCGCTGGAATAGTCCTTGATCCCGTCTTGCAGAATAGAACAGCCAGACAGGACGCAGCAGAGGCACACCATGAGAAAAATCCCCTTGAAAAATTTTATCGTGCTATTCATTATTCTTTCGTCCCTCCCAACAAGAAAACCAATGAAGAATGGTAAGTAAAATGCCCACAGATAATGCGGCAATCAAAATCCACTGTGCGGTATTGGCAGCCAGCCTACCATACAACACGTCATGCACCCAATTTACAGACCACGAAAAAGGGATCAGCCTCCAAGGGCCATGCAATTCAATGTTACTGTATAAGATACATTGCAGACATTCAAATACGCCCCAAAACAGGGAAATGCCCAATCCGAATTTCAGACTAAGGAACAGGTGCAATGCGTATATTATGAAGCTGCCTATTGCCAGTCCAAGCACGGATTGTAGCAGCAAACCCCACGGCATAATTCCCGCCCCAATCGCAAACAGCGTAAAAAGTAGCGTCAAGGAAAAGATGCCCGACAGGTACAGTGCAATGAACTTTGCCAGCAATACTTTCCGGCGATCCGGCACCACCAACAGACTTTGAAAATGCGAGGCCCGTTCTTCCTGCGTGATATTCAGACCGACAATAATGCTTATCAAAAGTGGAAATACCATTGCCGTCAGTTCCAGAAGCAAACGCAATTTTTTCAATTCATCGACATTCTGATAAAGCAGAAAATAAAATACAAACAGAATGGCCCCCACTATGGGGATCGCAATATGAAGCCCCCAATAGGATGTGTGCCGTTGTTTTAGGAAATCGGCACGGATCAAAGCGATCATTCTCATTTACTTGCCCTCTTTCTTTGAAAAATTAGCTGCATCCCAAAGAGTGAGCAAGACATACAGGATCACCGAGAACACCAGTGGTAACAAAACTTGCCACGAAAAATCCGCGACACCTGCAAAGGTTCCATTGCTTTCAATCCCCATAAGCAGCTCCGCCGTTTTCGCAGCCCAGCAATAGGGACATACCCATGCAATAGCTGTATTTCCAAACAGAATAGGCATGAGAATCCCCAGCAGAGTGTTTGCTACAATCGGGATCAGAAAGCCGGTTTTCCGGGCCAGAAGCAAGCAGACGGGGATTTGCCAGATCGAGGCAAATATTAAGGCAATACTTCCCGCAAAGTTCCGTCCCACAGAATAGACAGCCAAAGCCGGGGAAATCAAATTGCTTACTGCGGCAAAAACAGCCAAGAATAGTGCAGCTACAATCAATTTCTCAATCAGGATCAATGCCTTTGCATATTCAAATTGTTTCAGGTTGATAGGTGCAGATAATACAGAATAATACTTTCCGGCTCGTTCTTCTTTTTGATGGGCAAGCGAACAAAGGATTGCAATGGTTCCGGGAAGAAGAAACGCATACCACCAGTAAAAGGTCATATACTGGAAGCCATAAAAGCCACCAACGATCCATGCAAAAACAGCCGTCAAAAGAGGCGCAATAAGCAGCAGTTTATTTGAAATTGTCCGCTTGAATTTTAGATGTTCTGCTTTCAGGTAATTCATTGTTTACACCTCCTTGTGGTGGCGTTTAACCACATCCATAAATAACTGCTCCAAATTTTCGCCAGTGAGAAGCTCATTCTCATATCCCAGCACGCCATTGGCAATAATCCCTACATGGTCGGCAATCTGCTGGACTTCCGACAAAATATGGCTGGACAAAATCACAGTAATCCCTTTTTCCGGGAAAGAACGGATCAGCTCTCGCAGTTCTTCAATGCCTACCGGGTCAAGACCATTGGTCGGTTCGTCAAGAATTAAAAGCTGCGGATTGTTCAGCAAGGCAATGGCAATGCCAAGCCGCTGCTTCATACCGAGGGAGAATTGTCCGGCCCGTTTCTTTCCTGTATCGGTCAGACGGACAATGTGTAGGACTTCATCAATCCGTTTATCCGGCAGTCCCAGCATCGTTGTCCGAACTTTCAGATTTTCGTATGCGGTCAAGTTTTCGTACAAGGGCGGTGTTTCTATCAATGCACCGATCTGTGTTAAATCGCCGCGCTGCCACGGATGGCCGTCAAACTCGATACTGCCGGAAGTAGGTTTCAAGATGCCTGTAATCATTTTAAGTGTGGTAGATTTTCCTGCTCCATTTGGCCCCAGCAGACCATAGATAGAATTTCTCCGAATGTTCAGCGATACATGATCTACGGCCATCTGCCCTTTGAAGTTTTTGCAGAGGTCGGTTGTTTTCAAAATAAAATCCATATCCCAAAATCCTTTCTTCTGATTTTAAGGATAGGATACAGGGCAACTTTGAAGATTTCATAAAGATTTCCTAAGTACATATTCCGTCAAATGATCCGCAGTATCAAAACTTACCTCAAAAGAAATATGAATAATAAAGTTTAATTCACCTGCATATAACAACATTCCATCGAGATACTATGAACTATACAATGTAAATGGGTGATGTTATATGGCGAAAGTTGAAGATTGCCCCGGCTTTGAAACTTTCGGCGCGGATGTGAAAGCTGCGCGGAAAGCAAAGCACCTGACGCGCAAGGTGCTGGCCGAAATAGTGGGAATTGAATGGCGCTATCTTGCCAATATTGAAAATAAAGGCACGATCCCCAGCCTCCCGGTTGTGATCCAGCTTATCAAAGTCTGCGGGCTTCTCGTGGAGCAGTATTTCAACCCGGAAATCATACGAGGGGACAGCGAACAGCGGCAGCGGGTCAGCCACAAGCTGAAACTTTGCCCGGAACACTATTTACCAGTCATTGAAGGCGCAATCGACGGGGCGCTGAAAATTGAACAATCAGCGAAAGAAACGGGGGATGTGTGAAAGCATCCTCTGTTTTCCGTTTTGCCAGAGGGCCGCAAGGCTCTCTTATTTTTTGCCCTTTTTTCAGAGAAATCCCGTATTTTGCGGGCAGTTGGACGTGTTGGGAGCGTTTTAGTAGCGGAGAAGAAGAAACGTAGCAAGCATAGGAAGTGTAGCCACACTTCCGAAAACCGGCCCGCCCCTGTCCCTGCGGGCCGTGGCCGGTTGCTTGTTGGGGAAAGCCCCAAACCCCTGTTCAGAAAGGACGGTGAATGAATGGCAAACCGAACACGAAACATTGTGCTGCGCGTCCCTGTGACGCCGGAAGAACGGGCCTTGATCCAGCAGAAAATGGCCCAGCTCCACACGAAGAACTTTTCCGCCTATGCCCGGAAAATGCTCATTGATGGGTATATCGTCCACATGGACACCAGCGACATCCGGGCGCAGACCGCCGAGCTGCAAAAGATCGGCGTCAACGTCAATCAGATTGCCCGGCGTATCAACAGTACCGGGACTGTGTACGCGCAGGACATTGAGGACATCAAAGGGGCGCTGGCGAAGATATGGCAGTTACAAAGATACATCCTATCAAGTCAACGCTGAAAAAGGCGCTGGACTACATCGAGAACCCGGACAAGACCGAGGACAAAATGCTGGTGTCCTCTTTTGGCTGTTCCTATGAAACAGCGGACATAGAATTTGAAATGCTGCTGGCGCAGGCGATCCAGAAAGGCAACAATCTGGCCCACCACCTGATCCAATCCTTTGCCCCCGGCGAGGCTACGCCGGAACAGGCCCATGAGATCGGCAAGCTACTTGCCGACGAAGTGCTGCAAGGCAAATACTCCTATGTGCTGACAACCCACATCGACAAGGGCCACATCCACAATCACCTGATTTTCTGTGCTGTGGATATGGTGAACCACCGCAAGTACAATTCCAACCGGCAGAGCTACGCCTATATCCGACGCACCAGTGACCGGCTGTGCCGGGAAAACGGTCTGTCCGTGGTACAGCCCAGCCGAGATAAGGGCAAGAGCTATGCGGAATGGGATGCCGGGCGCAAGGGCAAGAGCTGGAAAGCCAAACTGAAAGCCGCCATCGACGCCGTAATCCCGCAGGCCAAAGACTTTGACGATTTTCTCCGGCTCATGGCGGCACAGGGCTATGAGATCAAGCAGGGTAAATTTATTTCGTTCCGCGCCCCCGGACAGGAACGCTTCACCCGCTGCAA
The DNA here is from genome assembly GCF_002159465.1 of Eubacterium sp. An3. Lineage (NCBI taxonomy): Bacteria > Bacillati > Bacillota > Clostridia > Eubacteriales > Eubacteriaceae > Eubacterium > Eubacterium sp. An3. The sequence goes on along the minus strand of NZ_NFIR01000018.1, from coordinate 61,628 downwards.
GACGCTGGGCGAGAACTACACCGAGGAAGCCATCACCAGCCGGATCAAGGGGCTGGCCGTGGACAGAGGCCCGAACCGGCAGCGCAAGGGTATCACCCTGCGGATCGACTTGGAGAACAACATCAAGGCCCAGCAGAGTGCGGGCTATGCACGTTGGGCAAAGCTCCAAAATTTGAAGCAGGCCGCAAAGACAGTGAACTTTCTTACCGAGCATGGCATAGAGCAATATGCCGAGCTGGAAAGCAAGGTCGCGCAGATCAGCGCGGCCAACGACGAGGCGGCTGCGGCCCTCAAAGACGTGGAACATCGTCTTGGGGACATGGCGGTGCTGATAAAGAATCTCACCACCTACAAGCAGCTCCGGCCCGTGGTGCTGGAATACCGCAAGGCCAAAGACAAGGCCGCGTTCCGGCGCGAACATGAAAGCCAGCTCATTTTGTACGAGGCGGCAGCAAAGGCCATCAAGGACGCCGGGATCACAAGGCTGCCCGATCTGTCCGCCCTGAAAGCCGAGTACCGGGAGCTGGACAAGCAGAAAGCGCGGCTGTACGAACAGTACGGCGAAGTCAAGCGAGAGCTGAAAGAATACGGCATTATCAAGCAGAATGTGGACAGCATTTTGCGGGTGACGCCGGGAAAGGAGCAGGCACAAGAGCTATGAGCATACCGAGAATGAATTACCCTCAATACCGCAAGGCCCGGAAGCTGACGCATGAGTGCTGCAACTACTGTGACGGGAACTGCCTCTTGCTGGACGACGGCGAGGAATGTGTGTGCGTCCAGAGCATTTCCTATTCGCTGCTGTGCCGGTGGTTTCGTGCCGCTGTTCTCCCGCTGGACGGGGCGCTGTATGCCGAGATCATCCAGAACCGGGACAACGTGAAGCGGTGCGCCGTGTGCGGGGCTGCATTTACACCGAAATCCAACCGGGCCAAATACTGCCCGGATTGCGCGGTGCGGATGCGCCGGAAGCAAGAGGCCGAAAGGCAGCGGAAAAGATACCTGCAAGCTACGCAGTTAAGCCGCTGAATAGGCCACCATAGCGGGCTTCTGGCGGACGGTTGACGGGTCGGCAATAGGATTGCTTCAATCCCCGCCGAAACAGGCTTTGAAATGCGTAGAATACCCCCCACAGGAAAACGCCGGGCGCAGGGCCAGCAGGCCGCCGCGTCCGGCACCGGGAAAAAGAAAGCGGCGGCTTTGATTACTCAAAGCCGCCGCTGATCGTATGGCGTGTCAAAAGGGCCGCTGTGCGACGGTTTTTTCCTTTTGCCATCGTCCGGCAATGTTAGGTTATTATTCTTGTGTACGGAGCCTATCTATCAACTTACCTTTAATTGTTGTTTGAAATGCCAGTTTTCCGACTAAAAAGTTTGTAATAATTACAACGCCTAAAAATGCACCTACGAGTAGCCACGGATACTGGAATTGAATACAATGAGAAGTGTTTTCAATATAAAAACATATTCCTGCACTTAATAGGCTTCCTAATATAAGGGTAGATAGTAAAGCTATTTTAAGATAAAAATGTTCTTCTGTTGAAATCATTTCCTGTTGCTGCTTTTTTGTCATACCCACAGATTGCAGTAAAGCCAATTCCTGCTTTCGTTCCAACAAATTTGTAAGTTGAGTATTTGTTAAACTAATCACACTGAAAAGGAACAAAATCAATGCAATCATAAATAGGGGCTGAATTTGCATATCAAACAAAGCCTGTCTTGTACTGACACTATTCTCTAAAGTATATAGGTCAAGTTGGTCGTTCATATCGGATAGTCCTTTGACGGCCTCAGATACTTGCTGCTCGTATCCAGCCTCCGAACTGATTGAAACAATGCCTGTTTGATCCACAATCCCTGTAAAGTTTTGAGCAGTTACATCCGTAACATAAAAATCGCTTCCAGACGACAGGGGCAATATTTGTTGTTGCTCTCCCTGCTCAAAAATTCCTACAACAGGAACCTCCATGTGAAATTGGTTGCCGTTTGCATCTGTCCCAGAGAGTTGAACAACATCGCCTATATTAAGACTTGAGGCCCCCTGTCGTACAAGAATACCGTTCTTTGTATTCAAAGTATCATAGTCAGAAGTTCCCTCTATGAGCGCGTCCGAAATCATAGCACATTGTTCTTGCGTTAGGGTTGATGTTAGGCCCCCTGATCCCGCAATGGAAGAAAATAAAGTATTCTCTTGATATTGAATATAGAGATTGACCGCATTTTCAGCGGTAACTTTTTCAACGCCTTTAATACTATATAGCTGACTAATCAATTCGTCGTTCAAGGGATTATTCTCCCGCTGCAATTTGGACACTCTATCCTCGGAGTTTCCACTTGTGTCAAATGTAGATGTTTCAACCGACTGTATTCTCAGCTGCAAATCCCCATTGGGAAACATAAAAAATCTTGCCATTCTTTCGGCATTTAATGAGTTAGCAACCGTAACAACCGTGACAAAAATAATTCCACTTAAAGACAGCATGATCGTGGTTAGTATTGTTTTTTTCAGGCTTCGCCGTAGATTTATTTTCCCTAATATTTGAGGGGTTAATTTATGTCGAGCTTTTCTTTTTGATTTTGAAGATTTGGCTTTTTTCCCATTATAGAAAGTAAATCTCGTTCCCTCTAAGGGGGATACATTAGCAGCTATTTTAGTTGGAACGCGAACCGCAAGTAAAGCCATAAAACAAATACATATAGCTACGATAAAACCATACCAAAGGAAGTTGTTTACACGGAAACCATTGCTATTACCCAAGAAGCCTATAACACCGCTGATAAAAACACCACCGATAACACCTTTAGCAAGCATTGAGCGACTTTCTGCCCACATCATTTTTTTCATCTGTTTTTTGGTAAGCCCAATAGTACGGAGCTGTCCAAAATTTCTTACATTTTTAGAAACAGACACATAGAAAATACTATAAATAACGATACCGGCGAGAACCAGCACCGTCAGTGCAACTGGCAAAATAGTGGTAATTGTGCCTCCTGTATCACTTCCACTCATAACTGCATAATAATCATTAACGATTTGGACAGATTGCTCTAACACTCCGCATCTTTGAGCTAAATCCTGTCCCATGCTCTGTAAAACGGGAATATCTATAACATCGGTATCTAAACGGACGTATGCTGTTCGTGGTATTACTCCATCCACAGCTATTTCCTGCGCTTTATCTTCGCTAACCCATACAAAATAGTCGGTTCCGTTGGAAGTAGAATTAACAATGCCTACAACGGTGTATTCTTCGGTATCGCCTAACCCTGTTAAGTCTAAATTGATTTTGTCACCGATTTTTACATCCCTTTGAAAATATTCGATATAGCTTTGTTGTAATAGTATTTCATTATTTTGTGATGGGAATTGGCCTGTAAATTCCACGCGCTCTTGATTGCGGAGTTGTGTTTCATCCTCATACAGCACATTAAGAACAATATCGTTTTGATATGAAAAACCTAATCCCGCATATATGCCCACCCATTCGACTTCGGGCTGCAATTTTAATGCCTCTAATTGTTCGGGCTGCGTGATTGCCACTGTGATTTGAGCTTTTGTCCGCTGAGTATCCTTATGTGCTTCGGAAAAGCCTACCAAAATAAGAATTGTGGATAAAATAAGAATTGTAGATACCGCTATGGTAAGGGTTAATATTCTTCTTGTAGTTTTTTCAGCCTGCAAAAAGCGTTTCGCCAACTTTTTTGTAACTGCACTTGTATCATTTTCAAACGGCCATGTCATTTTTTTCACCTCCTTAGCCAACGATCTTTCCGTCCTCAATTCGTACAATCCGATCTGCAAGGCGGGCAATATCATTGTTGTGGGTAATCATAACCAGCGTTTGATGAAATTCATAGCTGGTTCTTTTTAATAGCCCTAACACATCGGCACTGGTTTTGCTATCAAGATTGCCAGTTGGTTCATCGGCTAACACAATAGCAGGTTTTGTAATCAGTGCGCGTGCAATCGCTACACGTTGTTGCTGCCCACCAGAAAGATTATTGGGCATATTGTTGAGTTTATCTTCCAAAGCCAACATACGGACAACATCTTGTATGAATTTTTTATCTGGTTTATCTCCATCCAGTTCTACCGGCAGAACAATATTTTCGTAGACATTGAGGACAGGGACAAGGTTGTAATTTTGAAAAATAAAGCCGATATTACGACGTCGGAAAATTGTGAGCTGTTCATCATTCATCTTTGCTAAGTCTTTATCTCCAACGATAACTTTGCCAGAAGTGGGGGTGTCCAATCCACCCATCATATGCAGTAAAGTGGATTTACCACTGCCAGATGTACCAACAACAGCTACAAATTCGCCCTCGTCTACGGACAAATTTACACCATCTAATGCGTGTGTTACGCTTGGTTCCACACCATAATACTTTTTTAGATCAATCGTCTGTAAAATTTTCATACTTGAAACTCCTTTCAAATCAAAATTTTATTTTTGATAAGAAAAGTATAAATTATAAATGTCACAGAAATGTCCGAAGCGTTCAGAGTTTCGTCAAAAAAACAAGCTGAATTGTTACAATTCTCGGACATTCAAAAACGGCGGGCAGTTCCAAATACTGCCCGCCATTCTCTACCTTACAGGAAGCATGAGGGAAAATTCAGAACCTTTCCCCAACTCAGAAACGACTTTGATATAACCACCTTGACGTGTCACAATTTCACGGGTTAAATATAGGCCAATTCCTACGCCCGGCTGGTCATGTATTTCTTCCTCTCGATAAAACCGTCGGAATATCGTCGCTTGATTACTTTCAGAAATACCCTTGCCAGTGTCAGCCACTTTTATTTCTACATACATTTCCCATTGTTTTACAGTAACGGCAATCCTGCCGCCCGCTGGTGTATATTTTACTGCATTATCCAACAGGTTAAAAATGGCTTCTGTTGTCCATTTGCTGTCATGGGCAACCGTCAAGTTTTCGGGGCAATCTACGGAAACGCGAATCTGTTTCTTCTCTGCGGTATATACAATCCCACTCATAGCTTGGGCGATAGTATCAAAAAGGCGTCCGTCTTTTTTCTCCAAACGGATTACACCTGTTTCCAGACGAGATGTTTTGACAAGTGCCTGAAAGAGAAAATCCAGCTTGTCCGTTTGATTAAGAATCCCGCGAAGAAACTCGGTACGTTCTGTTTCTGATACAGACCTTGCTAACAAAGTATCCGTTACCATTTTTAGATTGTTAATAGGTGTTTTTACCTGATGGGAAATATCCGACACAAGAACTTGAAGCTCTTGCCGTTCTGCATCTACCTTGCGTTGGTTCTCCTGCATGATCTGATAAAGGCGGGAAAGTCGGTGGTTGATCCGCGCTAAAAGTGTTTCGCTGTCATCTATGATTGCAGGTTCTTCTTTTCCGTCTATCATGTTATCCAGTGTTTGGCACAGATTAGCCGCGAACAGAGAAAGTCGCTTTCCAAAAATTTGTGTCAAAACCGATAACCCTATCAATGAGCAAAGAATCAATAAGATGCCTGCAATCAAAACAGATAGTTGTCGCGTCATTCCAAATATGACCAAAGTAATAGCAGCCATAAACAATGTTGTTCCGACGAACACTAAAAAGAACAGACGCTTGATTGGAACGGTGTTCAGCTTCATTTCGCCTCGCCTCCCGTCCATTGATAGCCCATCCCATAAATGGTTTTGATGTAAGGCGCACCGCCGTCCGTTTCAATCTTGCTGCGAATCCTGCTGATAGAGGTCGTCAAAGTATGTTCGTCTACAAAGCGTTCTTCGGTATCCCACAACTTTTCCAATAGTTGCTGTCGGGTAAGAACTTGCTTCGGATTTTTACGAAATAGATTGAGCATTTTGTATTCCATCGGGGATAGCGTCAAAGACTTCCCATTTAAGGTTGCCGTCTGTTCGGAGAAATCCAGAAATAACCGTCCGTCATCGTAAATGTCCTTTGCAGGTTTGTGATGTTCCAGCATGGCAAACATAGCTTTTATTTTACGCTGCAAGGCTCCAATAACAAACGGCTTGGTAATATAGTCTACGGCTCCCACTTCATATCCCCGTATCTGGTCGCTCTCCTGATCGTTGGCTGTCAGAAATATTACAATGGTGTCCGGCTGTTCCGGCTTAATCAACCGGCACAAATCATATCCATTTCCATCTGGCAGGTTGACATCAAGCAAGACCAAATCAAACTCGTGTGCATTTAGAATGTCGGTGGCCGTCCTTGCATTTAGAGCAGAAGTCACCTCGTATCCGTCAGCAGTCAAATTATAAGCTAACATCTTATTCAAAAAACTGTCGTCCTCGACAATCAAAATCTGTTTCATTGTTTCACTTCCTTTGAGCTTTTTTATAGTATAACAGAGAAATGTCCGTAAAATGTTACAGCATAGAGTATTTTCCTTTTCTTTGATTATATGAGAACAAGAAAGTTAAAGCAAGGAACAGAATATGAATTATAGAGTGTAGTAGAACCACAAACTATACATCATAAATCAAACTCTAATAGGCAGCGGAAAAGATACCTGCAAGCTACGCAGTTAAGCCGCTGAATAGGCCGCCGTAGCTGGCTTCTGGCACACGTTTGACGGGGCGGCAATAGGATTGCTCCAATCCCCGCTGAAACAGGCTTTGAAATGCGTAGAATACCCCACAGGAAAACGCCGGGCGCAGGGCCAACAGGCCGCCGCGTCCGGCGCTTTCTTAGTGCGCCTGGCGGCGCACGTTTCTTAAGGGTGCAAGTCCCAAATCCGCCCGGTAGTGGGAAGGATATAGCCGAAGGCAAGGGTGTCCACCGTGAGGTGGAATCTGAAGGAAGCCGGATGTGGGGAACCTACTAACCCATGGGCAAACCTCTGGTCTGACGGACAGAAACCGTATATAAGGCTGTATATGAGGGTAAGTCTGCTAAGCAAGATGAAGCCCAATAGCTACACGGAATCATGTGCAGTAAATGCGGCAGATGGATGGAGGGAAAGAAACGTGTGGTACCCAGGGAGGTCTGTATGGAACGCCCTGAAAAGGATAACCGTTATCGAGAGGTAACGCTGAACGTACAGAAGTCAGCAGAGGCCATAGTAGCTGTTTTTTTTTCAGTGAAGGGCTGAATCAATAGGAGTCTTTAGTACGACTGGGAAAGGAGGAATGAGCAGAATGGGTACAGAAAACAAGGAAAGCTGCTCGCAAAGAGATAGCGCGGAACGCAAAGGGTATGCGAGAGCGCACCGCTCATTCAACCGGATATGGAAGGAAAGGGACAGTGCAGAGCCGGACATCTTAGGTAAGATTCTGGACAAGGACAACCTGAACAGGGCTTACAAAAGAGTGAAGGCAAACAAGGGAGCGCCGGGAGTGGATGGAATGACCATCGAAGCGGTGCTGCCATGGCTGAGGGAGCATAACCGTGAACTGGTAGAAAGAATTAGGAGGGGAAAATATACCCCATCTCCTGTCAGGAGAGTGGAGATCCCGAAGCCGGACGGGGGGATACGAAAGCTTGGTATCCCCACCGTCATAGACCGTATCATCCAACAGGCGATGCTCCAGCAGCTCATGCCAATCTATGAGCCGTTGTGCTCGGAAAATAGCTTCGGCTATCGTCCGGGGCGAGGAGCAAAAGACGCTATTTTCAGGATAAAAGAGTATATCGGGCAGGGATACACGAGGGCGGTAGTCCTTGACCTGTCAAAATACTTTGACACGCTGAACCACACAATCCTGCTGAACCTGTTGAGAAAGCAGGTGAAAGATGAAAGGGTGGTGCAGATGGTGAAGCGGTACCTGAAAAGTGGCGTGATGGAGAACGGTGTTGTAACAGAGACGGAAGAAGGCTCCCCGCAGGGAGGAAACCTATCCCCGCTGTTAGCAAACGTGTATCTGAATGAATTCGACTGGGAGTTCCACAGACGGGGCGTACCGTGTATCCGTTATGCAGACGATATCGTGCTGCTGGCGAAAAGTGAGCGCGCGGCGGAACGGCTGCTGGAATCCAGTACGAAATATCTGGAGGAAACGCTGAAGCTGAGAGTGAACCGGGAAAAGAGCCGGACGGTCAGTGTATACGCAATCCGAAATTTTAAGTTCCTTGGCTTTTGTTTTGGGAAGAACGGAAGAGGAATTTATATCCGAGTCCATGGGAAGTCATGGAAGAAGGCCAAGGTTAAACTGCGCCAGCTCACTTCCCGGAGCAGGTGCGGGAGCATAGTCCGGACTATGGGAAAGATAAAAGTCTACATGAGAGGATGGCTGAACTATTACGGAATAGCGGACATGAAGAACAACATCGAAAGCCTGAACGGATGGCTGTACCGCCGGATACGGATGTGTATCTGGAAACAGTGGAAACTGCCCAAAACCCGGAAGAGAAAGCTGATAGGCCTGGGATTACCGGAATGGGCGGCCTGTGAGGGAGCATACAGCCGGAAAGCGTACTGGCGGATGGCGGGAAGCGGTGTAGTACAAAGAGCTTTAACAAAAGAAAGACTGATAAACTGGGGCTTTTATGACTTAGCCACAGCCTATCAGTCTCTGCACATCAACTATTGAAACCGCCGTGTACCGAACGGTACGCACGGTGGTGTGAGAGGACGGCGGCCAATCACCGCCTCCTACTCGATTGGGCTGTTCAGGATGGCCCGGATCAGTCTGCTTTGTAATCGGCGCTTCATGTACTCGTCCACCCGTACACGGGGCGAACCGTCCAGATCGTAGAGCGTCCGGGTACAGAGCTTGTCCATGTAGCCCTCATAGTACCGCAAGACACGCTCCACGGCCAGAGGATCACCGGCGCGGGCCGCCTCAATCACAGACAGGAGCAACAGCTCCCGGCCACAGAAAGTCGGCTGCTTCATTTCGGGTTCCTCCTTTCGTCCTCCAATCGTTTCCGTAATTCGTTCAGGGCCTTGGTACGGTGCCGCTGGACGGCGCTGCGGGACATTCCCACAAGGCTGCCGATTTCACCGTCTGCCAGCTCCAACACACAATGCAGGATCAAAATGCCTTGCTCCTGTTCCGGCAGGCTGGCAAAGGCGTCAGCCACCAGCTCGTCCCGGATATGCAAGGTATAGCCATAGGCCGTGAATAGGAAGCTGGCACTTGGGTATTCGTCCACTGTGCAGAGCTTGTCCATTTCATGCTGCGATAAGGCGCTAAACTCGATTTCCCGGTTCCGCTGGCGGGCCAAATCTCGCAGGTGGGTTCTGGCCTCATTGCGGAGAACGGTTTTGCAGAAAGCGTCAAACCGGCAGCGTTCTCCATAACCATCAGGCGTGTACTTCATCTTCTCACCCCCGATCTGCGGGAGAGTGAGAAGCCGGGGCCGGTTGCGTCGCCCCCTGTGTCCATGTTCCTGCGGCAGCTCCGGCCCGCACCGAAAAACCGCAGGAACCGACAAAATTCGCCCGGCAGGTCGTAGACCCACCGGGCGAATATGAAAGCATTATGAAGTTTTCTTACATGGTATAGTTCATACTGTTGGTCGGAACTGCCCACTGTTTGGTACAGGCTTTTTTTAAGAAGTTATGCTTTTGAAAGACATGGTATATCAGCATGGCAGCTCCCTCCGTGGGCCGCCGATCTTGCGCTGGAACCAAAAAGCGGCGGCCTTGATTATTCAAAACCGCCGCTGGGATATGTAGAATGAGCGCACAAAATCAACCTGCCTCGCAACGGTTTTTTTCTTTCCCCATTGAGCGGGGCAGGAAGTTTTATAGTGATTCACTATAATCTATTTTTTCTCAATGTTAATAACTCGTTGTGTCCAATCCCGGTAAAAGGCTTCCTCATGCGATACGAGCAATACCGTTCCCGCAAAAGTTGAAAGGGCTGTTTTCAAAGCCTCTTTTGCCTGTATGTCTAAATGGTTTGTAGGTTCATCCATAATTAAAAAATTGCAGGGAGTCAGAGTAAGCAGACACATTTTCACCTTTGCTTGTTCGCCGCCGCTTAATATTCCTATGGGCTGCATAGCGTGTTTACTGGAAATTCCACAACGCGCTAAATGTTTGCGTACATCTTTTGTCACCATATCAGGATAAGCATTGGAAACAATTTGAATAGGTGTCAATTTGGGTTCCTGCCATTCTAAATCCTGTTCAAAATATCCGATAGTAACCTGATCAGAAAATTTGAAATGGCCCTGCATAGATGGAATTTCCCCAATCAGGGTTTTTAACAGCGTCGATTTTCCAATCCCATTAAATCCAGTAATAACAACTTTCTGGCCACCTTTAATGCTAAATTCAATATTTGATAAGACGGGGTAATGGTAGCCAACCGCCAGATGTTGCACTAACAAGTGTTCCGTGTTGGTTAAAGGGAGTACAGGAAAATGAAAGTAAGGAATAATTTCCTTTTGGTCTAAGGCTTCCATTTTATCCATCCGGTCAAGCTGCTTTTGCCGTCCTCTCGCCATTTTTGCTTTTCTACCTGCGATATTCTTTCTTATAAACTCCTCTGTCTTTTTAATTTCCTTTTGCTGAGCCGCATACTGCCTGACATAATCTTCCCGCAGCAAGGTTTTTTTGCGCAAAAATTCAGAATATGTGCCATAGTATTTCGTGATTGTATCGTTATCTATATCACAAATGCGGTTTGCTATCTTATCCAGAAAGTTAAAATCATGGGAAACTACTAAAAAGGCATTTTCCAAAGCAGATAAGTATTCTGCCAGCCATATTACATGGTCTTTGTCAAGGAAATTAGTAGGTTCATCCAGCAACAGAACATCCGGTTTTTCCAGCAGCAACTTTGCTAAAATTACTTTGGCTCGTTGTCCACCACTCATTTCTGCTATCGAACGGTCAAGGCCAATAGCCAGAAGTCCTAACCCATTGGCGACGCGCTCAATAGCTGTATCTATTGAGTAAAAATCGTGGGCTTCAAGCTGCTCCTGATAATGGGCGGCCAGTTCAAGGCTCCTCATATCGCCGTCAGCAGCTTTTTCATATAGCTGCATTGCCTGTGCTTCCATCTCAAATAATTTTGAGAAAGCAGATTTAAGAAATTCTTTCATCGTTAGGGTATGGTCGATTTCCGCATATTGATCTAAATAACCAATCGTAGTATTTGGCTGCCAGACAATGTGCCCGCTGTCTGGTATGATCTGTTCCGTACATATCTTGATTAAGGTGCTTTTTCCGGTTCCATTTTGGCCGACAATACCAATATGTTCTCCTTTATTGAGTGTAAAGCCTGCATTTTTGTATAGCACATTCTCACCAAAAGAATGTGTCAGTCCGTCAATTTCTAATAAGCTCATTTTTATCAACCCTTTCATACATATTCTCTGATACAAAAGAAAAAGGCAGAAAGCAAAGATACACAATTGTATCTGCCTTCTGCCTCTGGCATAGTAGCGCCAAAAACAAAAGGCTATGGACAAAACATTGTCCATAGCCCCGTACACATTATAACTGCATGGAAAGCCACTTCCTCAAAATGGGTATAAAATCCCCTTTATGGCTTCCCGATGAAATCTAAATGCGTCATTTATACGCTATACTCTGCACAATGTTTCATCGGTATGGATTGTACAGAGTTGATTTTCTTTTTACGCTGATCGGTTAAATGAAAATTCATATTCATGCCTTTATCTCCTTTTGAGAGGGACAACCTCTGTTTTTAATAATACTATGGAGAATGTGGTTTGTCAATCTTTGTACTTTATATGCTGGGTCAGAACAGCATAAATATAATCTCCTGTCTACGCATTTAGGGGGCAAAAAGCCCACGGAAATCAAGGCTTTTCGGCGGTGGTCGGTGGGGTGGCAGAATGATTTATCAAATACCCGTCGGAACGGGCTTTGAAATGCGTAGGAAAATCTTTCCGCCGCTGGTTTTCCTGCCGGTTCTGTGGTATGCTGGAATAAGACAAAAAACAACAGGAGTTGACACGATGGCCGAACAGGAAACATTGCTGGACACCGCTACCATCAAGGCCGCCGTCGCCGGTGAGAAGTGGGCCAAAGAAAAGGTGATCGAACACTACACCCCCATGATCGACGAGCTGGCCGTTGACGAAGATATGAAGCAGCACCTTATTTTGAAGCTGCTGGAAGAATTGCCAAACTTCCCGATGGGGCAGGCATAAGAAAAAAGAGCGCCGAACGCAGAGGCCATGTAGCCCCTGCGCCCGGCGCTTTGCTATGCTTGGATTACTCGTCCGTGAAATGGAACTGCCGTGCCTCAAAGTCGGCGTCGTGCATGGCGTCCAGCTTGTCGGCGGTCTGGCGGGCCAGCGCCGCCATGTCCTCGTCCATGTCCGGCAGGGCGGCCCGGATGTTGGCCGCCGTCCTGCGCCGGTCGCTCTTGTGATATATACAGATCAGATTTTCTTCTTCCACGGTAAACTGCATTGTCATACCTCCAATTCGTTTTTCTTGGTTCTGACCGGAGCCTTTTTCGGGGCTTGGGCCTGTTTGGTTTCGGATAGCTGCCTGCGGATGGAAGCGCGGGGCCTCCGCACTTCCTTGTCCCGGTTCTCGTCCTTGCCGATCACCGCATACAGGCCGTGCCGGTCTTTCATGCCGGTAAAGCACAGGGATTTATAGGGCAGCATGGAAAACAGCCGGTCGGTGTCCTTGCTGGACGCGATCTGCACGAAATACGGGGACAGCTCCACCATGAAATGCGTCTTGTTGGGGCTGTTGGGGGTGGACAGATCTTTCAGCCCGGCCACGATCCGCTGCGCCTCGGCCAAAATCATGCCGTCATGCAGCGCCTTGACGTGGGCCTTGAAGTCGCCGGGCGCAAGCTGCGCCCGGCCTTTCTGTTCCTGCCGCAACAGTTCCCGCAGGTGTTCCGGCTCATTGGGCTTGGCCTCATACCGCAGGAACGCCCCCAGCTTGGGATCGGGCCGTCCGTCGAAGTACAGACCGGCGGGCTGCTCCCGGTTGCCCTTTTCATAGTGCAGGATGATGGTATCGGCCTGTACCGCCTCGGCTGCGACGTGCCGGAAGTGCTGGGGATAGTCCAGCTCATAGAGATTGCCGCGAATGACGCCCCGCACCTTGCCGGTCAGCTCCACGGCGTAGGCCAGCACCCGGTCACGGGTCTGCTCTCCGTAAAACTTCCATGTGTTGTGCTGCCGGGTGCCTTGCAGGTACACATCACTTTCCCGGAAACAGTGTGTCCCGGACGGGCGGGACATCCACAAAAGCGTCTTGTCCTCGGCCTTGTCGCTGACAGCGGCCCGCCCGATGATCTCCTTGTCGATCTCAAAATCACTTTGGTAAAAGGCAGTGTTCTGCCGCATGAGCTGTTCCAGCGCGGCCAGAACATCCACATTCTCAAACCTGTTCATGGCGTCACACCTCCAATTCCTGTGTTTTTTCCCGCTGCGGCGATTTCTTCTGCTGTTCCTCCTTGGCGGCTTTGAGCTGCGCCCGGATGGACGGCTTTTTCTGTTTCTGCGCCGGGCGCTGGGGCTGCTTGGGCTTTTGGGCCTCCGCCTTGGCTGCCTCGGCCACGTCAAACAAGGAAATCTGTTCCCCGGCTTTGGCCTTGGCTTCCAGCTCACTCATGGTCGGGGCATTGTTCAGAACGCCGTCAATCATGTTGTAGTTCTGCTCGGTTGTCATTTCAGCGGCCTTGATGGGGCTTTCCTGCTGGGCGGGGATGGCAAAGGCGTCTGTACCGTTGCCCATGATAAGATACTTGCCGTCCTCGGATTGGTGGTGGAAACCATAGCCTGCGGCCTCCAACTGCTCCCGGCTCATATCCGTTACAAGGAAGCTGCCCCGTGGGGTCTGGATGCTCTCGCCGGTGAGCAATTCCCGTGGCGTAAGCTGTTTTTTCCGCTGCAAGAAGAACTCCGGCACCGGCGTAAAGCCGAAGCTGTCACAGTAATGGGCTTCCTCCTTGCCGCTGCGGGTCAGCACCACAACGTCGGAAACGGAAAGGCTGTGGCCGGTGAAGTCAGCGGGACGGTCAAGATTGAATGTACGGTAGATGTCCTCCAGCGTGGTTTTGCCGTCCAGCGGTGCCGTGTAAACCAGATCGTAATTCTGCCGGTCAACGGCCAGCCCTGCCGCCTGCAAACGCTCGTAAGCCTCAAAGCGATAATCCCGCGTTTCCGGCCTGCCTTTGAGCTGGTAGATGGCAAAGGTATCGCCCTGCTCCTGTGCCGGGGGATCGACGGTGAAATACGGGTTTTCCCATTGAGTGAAAGGCATATCCGGCATGGCCTTGTAGCTGCCGTTCTCCATCACATAGGGCCGCACCCGGTCAAAGCCGATTTCCTTTGCCACACGGGAGAGGCTTTCCAGTACCACGGGATCACTCCGCAGCCGTTCCATGCGGGTAAAGTCCTCCACAAGATAATTTTGGCCTGTCCGCACATGGAGAATATCGGCGGCGCTCATGCCATCCTTGCTTTCCATGCCCAACGTCAGATGGGCGTAGGGTCGGCCATCGGTGTTCAAATCCTTGGCCTCGCTGTTATAGGGCTGGCTCCGCAGCTCGTCGAACCGGGTCTTGGCTTCCTCAAAGGTAGCGAAGTGTTCAATCGGGGTTTGCTGTTCGGCATTGGTGGCCCATGTTTTCAGATCGGGAATGATGTAAAAGCCCCATTCCCGGCCAGCCTCCGGCGCGGCGGCGCTGCGCTCGGTCAGTGTCTTTTCGGCACGTTCCCGCACATCGTCCCGCAGCGGCACCGTATAGAGGGTGGACGCAGAGGAAAAGCCCACGTTATTGAAAACGTAGTCTACATCGGCCTCTTTCAAGGCTCCTGCCGGATAGTAGTCAGCCCGTGTTGGGGTGTCGCTCACCTTGCCGCTGGCAATGTCATGGTTCAACCCGGTTTCCAGATGGGTACAGATTTTGCCGTCCACGGCCAGCGTCACATAGTACCAGCCAATATAGCCGCCGGTCTTTTCGTCGGCTCCCTCGTTGAACTCCACATTGAGCAGCGTGTAGGGCTTCAAGCCCTTTCGGGCCGCGATCTCGTTGTCCTTGGCTTCCCGCTGCAACAGCGCGGGCAGGGCCGCTTCCTTGGTGGCCTTGACGATCTCCGGGTTGTACTGTACCAAAGTACGGTTGACACATTCCGTCTGCACCTTAACCGTTTTGGCTTTCGGCGTCAGGTGGTTGCCGATAAACAGGGACGCGCCGTTGTCGAAACGGATCGTCATATCGCTGGTGCCGCGCCATTTGCCGGTACAGGGGGACGTGTGGATTTCGCCGGTCTTACAGCCAAACGCCTGCGCGATCACATCAATCTTGGCCTGCAAGGGCAGGTCTTTGTAGCGGCCAGCGATTTCCAGCGCCTTTTCCTGCAACTCCGTCAGGGTTTCGGCAGGGGCCGCCTGCGGCTCGGCGTCGGAAATAACTTCCTGCGCCGGGGCGGTTTCCGTCTCCTGCACGGGTTCTTGTTCCGGCTCTGGTGCCGGTTCCTGTTCCGGGGTGGGTTCCTGTGTCGGCTGCTCCTGTTCCTTGGCATACAGCTCCTTGACGGCTTCCTGCGTCAGCTCCCCGGTATTGAGCTGATCCATCAGCTCCCGGCACCGTTCCGGCGTCCCGACATAGAGAACATCCCCGATCTTGGCCCTGCCGTTATCCTGCGGGATATAGGCTTGCAGCATATACAGGTTTTCCCGGCTGTCGCTGCGGGGATTGGCGTGTACCCGGTAGAAGTAGTCCGGCTCGGCCTGTTTCTGTGCCGCCTGCGCCCGCTGCTCCCGGCTGCTGTTGCGTTGCAGCTCCGTGGGCTTGATGCCGGAAAGAGGCTGAATACAAGCGATCCTGTCCGACGCATAGTAGGCATTGTCGTTCAAAAGCCGCTGCCATGCGCCCACACTCGGCGCCCAGCGGAAACCGTGTTCTTTCAACTGCTGGCGGGCGTCCGCTTCCGGCTTGCCGTCAAAGAACACCTGCAAGCGGCCCTGATCCCGGTTGGCCTCCACATGGCCGCCGTCAAATTCCCAGCCCACATAGGCCACTTCATTTGCGCGGGTCAGGCTTTCGATCCGCTGGCGGACACGGCGGATTTCCGCATTGTTGTTGGACAGCTCCCAGCTCTGAAACGGCTTCTTTTCATAGTGCCAGCCGGACGCCATATCCGCTTTCAGATTTTCGAGGCTTTCAGGAGAGAGGTGCGGGCAGCCGTCCAGCGTACCGTGTTTGCGGTAATAGGCATTGACCGCTTTCATGGTTTCCTGCGCCTTTTCCAGACCGGCCAGCTTCTTTTGCAGCTTGGGAATGGCCTGCGGGTCGTCCTGCCGGATGCCGCCCATGCCGGTGCTGCGGATTTTATCAAGCAGCCCTTGGATGTACTGCCATTCCTGCATATTGCTGTCGCGGGCCGCGTTCTGTTTCTCTTTCTTGCGTACCGGGAAATTGGAACCACCGGCAATCAAAATGGACGGCACACGGGCGTCAATCTCATAGCCGTGGTTCATATTGGCAGCCAGCTTCCGGGCATAGGTGTCAAGCAGGCTGTCGATCTTCTCATGGTACATGGGATCGACGCGCTTTTTCTGTTCCTGTGCCAGCGCAAAGGCTTCATCCACATAATGCCGGTACTCGGCTGTGGCGCTGCCGGGCTTGTAGTCGGAAAAGCTGTTCATTTCCTTGGCACGGCGGGCCGCGCCCTCATTGATGGAATAGTAGTAGTCGGATGCCGCAGGCTCTTTCGCCGGTTGTTCCGGGGCTTCCTGCTGGGGCGGCTCTTGGGCTTCCTGCGGCTGGGCCGGGGCCTCATAGCCAGCCGCCGCATATTCCTCCACGGTCATACCGGCGTCAGCGGCCTCCTGTGCAATTTCGGCCTCTACCTGCGCTTTGTAGTCCTGCAAGCTCTGGTCGAAGTCGGTCAGTTTCGGCGGCTCTGGCAACTGATACTGGCCCTGATTGAGAAGCGGACGGCACTCTTTCACATAGTCCAGAACCGCTTGGAAATAGGCGGTCTGTTCCGGCGTCAGGGTTTCCCCGGATTGCAGAGGACGACGGGCCTCATGCTCCATAGCGGCCAAATTACAGTGCAGCGACATATACGGAACAAACTCATGCAGTAGCATATCCCGCTGGGCCTTGTCCGCCTCCCATGCTTCCGGCCCATCATGTTTCAGAACATGGTTTTTCCAGCTCTCGTCCTGTGCGTAGTATTCGTGATAACCACGGATATGCTCGATCAGAGAACCGTCGCCGTCGCCAAAGTCCTGCCGTCCCTCGTAGTTATCCGGCTGGCCCTGAAAGGTGAAATCAATGCGGAACTTGGTCTTGTCGTACCAGCTTCCCTTATAGTCGGGCTGTTCCCGTTCATAGCGTTTGGCGCTGTCCAGCTCTTTGAAAATAGCTTCGGCCTCATGCAGCGGCATTTGCTGACCGTCTTTCAGGTGGGAGCTTTCACTCCATATAATTGTGACAACCGGCTCCGCTGCCGGATCAAGGGCGGTTTGCTGTTCCGCCTTGGCAACGGCAATCTCACTTTCGATCTGGCTTCTCACAAAATCATCCATGTGGCCGTGCTGCATTTCATAGCCCTGTTCGCACAGACGGTTGATAAGCTCGATCACCTTGTCCGTGTCGCCCACGGCCTCGGCGTACTCCACGATCAACCGGCGTTCCTCGTTGCCCATGCGCTGTCCGTCACGCTCGGCCCAATCAATCAGGGCGTTGGCCCGTTCCGTAGGAGTGGCCTCCGGCATAATGGGCTTGTTGTTCAAAAGGCCGTCAATCCCATTCCACGGCTGCGGCTCCGGCTGTACGGAAATAGCATTGGCCTGTTCTGCGGCCTCCTGAAAATCTTCCAGTGCGTCGCCGGTAATGGTTTCCGTCACATGGCCCTGCGGTGCTATCCCGGAAAGAATTTCGTCGCGGGCCTCCGACAAAGAATACTCCGTATTGTCCAACTGTCCGCCGTCGATCTCTTTGTAGTCAGGGCCGTACATGGTATAGTCAAAGCCGTTTTCGCTGGTCTGGATAAAGAGAATATTGCCGCTTTCCAGACGGTAGGCAGCTTCTTGGGCCTCGGCCCGTTGCAGCGTCCCGTCGCCGGAAAGGACAAAGCCCTGTGTCTGAATGGCGTCCAACGTGCCTTGCGTCACTTCGCCGGTGGATTTCACATCGGCGTCAATCAGGGTTTGCAGCATGGCTTTCACACTGTCGGTCATTTCCTGCTGCTGTTCCGGGGGCAGCTTGGAAAATACACTGTCGGGGGCAGGCTGCTCGGCGGCCTGTTCCACAGTCGGCTCCACAGTTTGCTCCACGGTCTGCTGCGCCTGCCGCTGTTGCTGAAGCTCTAACAGGTGGGCTTCCATTTCATTGATAAGATTGTTCGCGGTGGATCGGATGGTTTCAAGGGATGCCTGCAATTCCTCCAAATCCTTGCCGGAACTCCAATTTGCAATGTACCCGAAAGAATAGTCCGACGTGTCCAGCCCGAAATACTGGCACACCGTATAGGCCACGCTCTCGGCCTGTACCTCACGGGTGGCTCTGTCCGGCATCTGATCCTCCGGGAGATTGCTGTTTTTCTCATACAGGCGGGCATGGGCAACTTCATGGATGCTTGTCTTTAAGGTCTGCAATTCGCTCATGCCCTCATTGACTGCAATCCTCTGTTCCAGATAGAAGCAGCGGCCCTTGGCACCATCTAAAATAGGCTCAATGGAAATGGGATAAGGGGACGCCTGTATTAAGGCGGCCTGCAAATCCTGAAAATGCTCCACGTCACCATCCAGCACATCCACATGGGTTGTGGGCAGCTCTTTTCCCTCGGTCTGGCTTACGTCATAAACCGATACCGCACGATAGTCCGGCACAGTGATTGTCTGTTCCTCCATCACAGTTTTGCCGTCTTTGTCTTTGATGGGTTCGCCGGTATCAGGGTCTATTTTGGGAACACGCTTTTTGACTTTGTAGTAGGCGGGGGCTAAAATTTTCAGCCCGATTTCTCCTTGTTTTCGGGTGCGCTCAAATTCCGATTTCCATTTTCCCAGACCTGCTACCAAAGAGGCGTCCGGCTTCTGCATGAAAATCAACATGGTATTTCGGAAGCTGTAACTGTGGAACTTGGACATAGAGGCAAGATAAGATTTGTAGTTGTCGCTGCTCATAATGCCCCGTACACCAGCTTCCAGCCGGTCGGTGATCTCTTTCATGTATTCATCTTTGGACTTGTCCTTGGTAATGATGGGAGCTGCCTCCGGCAGTACAGCGGCGGGAGCCGGTTGCTCCGTGCGAAAGGCGTCACGGTCAGCCTCCGGCGCTGGATAGGCCATTACCCGGTATTCCTCCGGCACCGGCTGTCCCTCATGGACGCGCTGCCATTCGTCACCGCTTTTCACCAGATAGCCGTAATCGGTAAAAACGCCATGCTCGGTATTGGCAATGTGCAGTCCAAAGCGGGGCAGGAATATTCCCGCTTTCCATTCCTCCGGCATATCCACCATGCCGGAACGGTTCAGGTAATAGTCCCCTAACTGGCCCGTGCCGGTGACATCCGGCAAATGCACATAGAAGTCCACGTTGTCGGGGTAGTCGATAATCTGCCCGATGCTGTGAAAATCGCTCTGCGGATTTGTCAGGGCGGCGTTCAGCTCCGCAAGCTCGGCGGCGTCCAGCTTTTCCAGTCTTGCGGCAAGGAAGTTCAGTTCGTCAACGTCGGCGGACAGTACCAGATCGCGGGGCAGCTTGATAGGACGCTCCTGCGGGCTTCGGTAGTCGTATAAGAAAAAGTCCTGCGGATTGTCGGCGCTGATGCCGATTTCCCGCAGGGCTTCTTGCAGCTTTTCGGTTGTGGTCGGCAAAGAAAACCAAAGGCCCTCGTTGCCTTGCTCATAACGCTGTCGGTTATGAAGCAGGATAGAAAATACTTCGCTCATGGGTTCACTCCTTTCATATTCATAGGGGTTTGGGGCTTTCCCCAACAAGCAAAATCCCCGGCCCGGCAGGGTGGCCGGGTCAGGGATTTATCGGAAGTGTGGCTACACTTCCTATGCTTGCTACGTTACTCCGTCAGCTCTTTTTCTCCACGCGGTAGTTGACGTATTTTCCGCCAGTATCGGCCAAAAGCACCGTCCCGTCGTAGGTTTTGCCGGTTTTCATGGAGCGCAGGCCCTTTACCTTTGCCTTTCCGTCTTTGAGCAGCGCGGCGGCGATATTCGGGGTGAATGTCTTGCCCCGTTCCTCAAAAAATCGGTCATTCTTCCACATGACAAACTGGCAGGCCCGGTTTCCGCAGTAATAGTTTTTCTTGCCCTCGTAGACGGCTTCACCGCAGCGGGGACACTTGCCGATAACCACACGCTCGGTCTGAAACAACTTCTGCGCGTCCTCGCTGATCTGCGAATATCGGGAAATCAGGCTCCGGGTCATTTCCTCAATGCCCGCCATGAAGCCCTCCGGGTCAGCCTCGCCCTTGGCAATGGCCGTCAGCTTAGTTTCCCATTCAGCCGTAAGCTGGGGAGAAGTCAGCACATCCGGCAGGACGCACACAAGGTTGTGGCCGTCCTTGGTGGGAAGTAGCTGCTTGCCTTTGCGTTCCACAAAGCCCATCTGCACCAGCTTTTCCAGAATGGAAGCGCGGGTTGCCGGGGTTCCCAAACCTTGGCGCTCGGCGTCCTCCGGCATATCCTCGGCCCCGGCCCGTTCCATAGCGGACAGCAGCGTATCTTCGGTGTAAGGCTTGGGCGGTGTGGTGAAATGCTCGGTGATACTGGCCTCCACCGGGTCAAAGGTCTGGCCCTCGGTGATCTCCGGCAGCTCCCGTGCCAGCTCCGGCGCGTCCTCGTCGGCGTCGGTCTTGAACGACGCCTTGAAGCGGCGCTCAATCTCTTTCCAGCCGGGGGTGAGAATGGTTTTGCCCTTGGCGGTGAACTCGTTTCCGGCGCAGGTGAATGTGGCGGTGACGGCCTCATACACATGGGGCGCAGCCACGGCACACAGCAGCTTGCAGCACACAAGGGACAGCAGTTTCTTTTCGCCCTCGGTCAGCCCGTCAAAGCCTTTCTGCACAAACTCCATCGTGGGGATAATGGCGTGGTGGTCGGACACCTTTTTGCTGTTCAGTACCCGGCCAAACTGCGGGGCAATGTCCAGCCCAGCCGCAAAGGAAAGCAGCGGCCACAGGCCGGACACGATGCTTTCCGCCGTAGGCTGCATATCATCGGTAAGATACTGGCTGTCGGTGCGGGGATAAGTCAGCAGCTTCTTTTCATAGAGCTGTTGGGCATAGTCAAGGGTCTGCTTGGCGGTGAATCCAAACAGGCGGTTGGCCTCTCGCTGCAAGGTGGTGAGATCGTAAAGACGGGGCGGCTGCTCCGTCTTTTTCTCACGCTTCACCGATACACAAACGGCCTGCGCTCCTGCACAGGCCGTCTTGGTGGCGTCGGCGTCGTCGGGGTTCATAAAGCGGTCGCTGGCCGCCTCCATGCCGCCCGCCGCGATATGGACAACGTGGTATTTCTCTTTCTTGAAATTGCTGATTTTGGCCTCCCGGTCAACCAGCATATTGAGGGTAGGCGTCTGGACACGGCCCACGGTCAGGGTCTTGTGGTAGAGGATGGAGAAAAGCCGGGTGGCGTTGATCCCCACCAGCCAATCGGCCTGCGCCCGGCACAGTGCCGATTGATACAGGTCGTCGTAGTCGGCCCCCGGTTTCAGGTGGGCAAAGCCCTCGCGGATCGCGGCGTCCTCCATGCTGGAAATCCAAAGGCGCTTGAACGGCTTTTTGCAGCCCGCCATCTGGTAGAC
This sequence comes from Eubacterium sp. An3, assembly GCF_002159465.1. Lineage (NCBI taxonomy): Bacteria > Bacillati > Bacillota > Clostridia > Eubacteriales > Eubacteriaceae > Eubacterium > Eubacterium sp. An3. Next base: position 39,955 of record NZ_NFIR01000018.1, on the reverse strand, counting down.
GAAACGGAAAATCAATTCACCCTCGCGCCCGGCGTCAGTGGCGCACACAAGCCCCGTCACGTCGGGGCGCTCCATCAGAGAGCGCAGCACGGAAAACTGGCCTTTCTTCTCGGCAGGGATGATGTACTGCCACTCCTGCGGCAAAATCGGCAGGTCGTCATAGCGCCACTTCTTGAAACGCTCGTCATAGGCTCCGGCGTCGGCAAGGGAAACAAGGTGGCCGATACACCAGCTCACCAGATAGCCGTTTCCCTCCATGTAGCCGTCCCGTTTCTGATCTGCACCGATCACGCCCGCAATGCTGCGGGCGACGCTCGGTTTCTCTGCAATTACCAACTGAACACTCATTCCTTATTCCTCCTTATCCTGCGCGGGTTCCTCGTCCTCCGGGGTCGGTTCGTCCTCGTCGTCCTCGTCCTCGCCAAAATCGTATTCGTCCAGCTCGTCGCCGCCCTTGGTGTCGGCCTTGGGCTTCTTAAACTTGAAGAAGTAAAGGGCTGCGCCGCCGCCGATCAGGGCCACCACAAGGAACACCACAAGGCCGCCCATGCCGGTGCTTTTCGCTTCTTCCTCCTGCGGCGGCTCGGTTTCCTCCGGCTCCTGCGGCTCCGGTTCCGGGCCGGTACACTCGGTCATATTGGTTTTACATACCGGGCAATTCGTGTTGACGGCTCCCGCCGCGCACTTGGTCGTACAGGTACAGGTTTCTGGGGCGGCTTTGCCGTCCTCCAACAGTGCTTGCAGGTCGGCGTCGTCCACTTGGTTGAGGAAGTGAACGGCGGTTTCCTTGTCCTCGTTGGCGCGGTCGATCAAGATATAAAAGTAGTTGCCCGCCTTGGTGGTAACGGTGATAAGCTGCTTATCCCCGTAGAAATCATCCACCAGCGTTGCATTGCCCTTTGGGGTGACGGGTACGCCCTCCGGCTCCATGCCGCCGGTGGTGGGTTCTTCCTCCTGCGGTGCCTCGGTGGTTTCCGGCAAAGGCTCCGGGTCGGGGTCAGTGCCACCGGCAAACGCGGTGGTGGAAAAGGCCGTCAGGCAAAGCACGGCGGCCAGCGTCACGGTAAACGTGCGAATGATCTTATTCTTCATCGGCATTGTCCTCCTGTTCAAAATCCGGCTGCGGGGCCGGGGCGGTCTGCAAAGCGCCGCCCCGCAGGAACGCCGCAAATTCCTCCGGCTTCATGTTCAGGCCGCGCACAAGCTGGATAATCTGCAAATTCTCCTGTTCGGTCTTTGCCGCTTCCAGCTCCCGAAGCTGCTTTTGCAGCTCCGCGATCTTGGCCTTGGTTTTCTCAATGTCTTTTTCGATACGGTCAAGTTTGTTTGCCATAGTCAAAACTCCTTTCTGGCGTCAAGGCAGACGCCCGTAACAATAGAAATGCTGCTGCCAATAACTCGAATTGAGGTTGGTGTAAGAAATAGGGTCGCCACAGTGCAACATCACGGAATTGCCCACATAAATGCCGACGTGGGAAACGCCGGGGGTGTCGTAGGTGCCGACAAAAAATACAAGGTCGCCGGGCTTGGCCTGCTCCGGGGAAACAGGGGTACAGATATTGCAAAGGCCCTGTGCGCCCAGCCGTCCCACATCCCATCCGCTGTGATTGATTACCCAGCTCACAAAACCGCTGCAATCAAAGCTGGTGCTGGGAGAGCTGCCGCCCCACACATAGGGATAGCCCACATACTTTTCCGCCTCGGCCATCATTGCGGCAAAGGTGGCGTCCTCCAAAGCCTCCGGGGGAATGTCGTAATAGGTCGGCTCCTTGACGGTGGAAGCGTTGGGATAGGTGCCGTTTGGAAACAGGTCAGGCCGGTTGCCCAGCGTGTGCATATACACCGCATACAGGCTCATTTGTTCCTCGCCCATGATATAGACAGGCAGGTGGGACAGGTCGAAGTTTTCCAGCTTCACGTTGCAGATATAGTAGGTATAGGGAACTTCCACGGTGTAGGGGTTGCCCTCGCTGTCCGTCCGGGTTTCGGTGCGGTATCGGGTTTCGGTTTCAATGGTCTGTGTCAGGGTGTATTGCTTCTCAAAGAGCATGGCAAGGTCGCCTTGCACGTCGCCCAGCGTATAGACGCCATCATGCAGCGCCGACAGGATGGAAGTCAGCACATAGGGGTCATGGCCGATCTCGTCCAGATCGAAGCGGTATTCGTCATAGCCGGGGTGCAGGCTTTCGTAGTTGTCAAGCTCATACTGCAAATCGGCCTCCATGTCCGCATAGGCGGCTTCCGCCCCCAGCATATCGCTGTCCTCGGACAGATAGGACGTGGCCGCCACGCCGGTTCCGGCGCTGCCGAACATGGCCGTACAGGATTGCAGGCCGCCCATAATCAGCATGAGCATCAGGCCCACGCCGCCGATCAGCAGCACACCTTTCCAGTGCCGGGCCACAAAGGACGCGGCCTGTTTGCTTTTCTCGGCGGCTTTCTTGGCGGCTGCGGCGGTGGTTTTGGTGGCGCTGGCTGCGCCCTGTGCCGTCTGGCCCGCCGCTCGTGCTGCCTTGGCATAGTCCCGTTTGATTTTCTGTTTCTGCCAGAACCGGGCCACCGGATTTTTCACCGCCTGCGCCATTTCCGGGTTATCCCGCAAGGATTTCTGGTAGATGTACTCCGCATTGGCGGCAATGGCCTTTTTCTCGGCCTTGGCTGCGGCCCGGTAGGGTTTGAGCTTATGACGCCGGATGCCGCTGCGGATGGCTTTTCCTGCTTGGCGCTCGGCAAGTTCTTCTCCCTTATGGCCGCCCTCGACGCCCACATTCTCATGCTCAACCTCGTGGATTTTTCCATGCAGATACAGGCCCGCTTCCTCCATCGGACGGCTGGCCGGGTTGGGTTTGAGCTTGGGGGCCGGTTTCTCCACCTTGTCAAAGTGCAGCTTGGTTTTGGCCTTGCCCTTGGCCTCGTCATAGACGGTTTCCTTGGTGACGACGCGCTTTTTCGGCAGGGCTTCTTTGGCTGTGTCCAGCTTATCCGCCCGCTTTTCCGCCTTGTGGATGTACTTGGAAAGGGCGGGATCGGCCCGTTCCTCGGCGGTGAATTGCAGGCGGGACGCCGGGCCGGTGGCCTGTGCCGCCGTATTCGCGCCATCCTTGGCGGCCCGCTTCGCCTTGCTGCGCTCCCGGATGTCCCCGGCACGTTCCAGCACCTTTTCAGTGGTGCCGCCCGGCTCGGCTGCGGAATAGTCCTGTTCGGCCTCCCGGCTGGAAATGTTGATGCTCTCGCCGGTGGTCTGGTTATCCAGCGTCAGGCCGTCGCGGGTCATGTGCTGCGTCACCTTGTCACGGGGTTTCAACTGCTTCATAGGGCGTCACCTCCTTGTCTGTCATACCGTTTCGCCCTCGCCTAACCGGGTCGTCATAATCTTATAGAGCTGGCTGCGCTGCGGGATGGGGTTGCGGAACGGCAGGATCACATTTTCGTAAATCAAAAGCCCCTCGCCGGGTTCGGAATTGTCCACATACCGTAATTGCTGCGGGGAAATGTTCAATCGCTCCGCAAGGATGCGCCGGTCGCCGGACGCCTGATTGAGCAGGCAAATGAAGTCACTGTTTTCCAGAATGTTTTCGATCTCTGGGGAAGAAAGCAGGTCTTTGACGTTCTGTGTGGCACCTGTCGGAATACCGCCCCATTTTCTGAACCGCTTCCAAATCTCGCAGGAAAAAGCCGCCGTCTGTTCCTCTCGCAAGAGCAAATGGAACTCGTCGCAGAAGTACCACGTCGCCTTGCCTTGGCTGCGGTTTTGGGTCACACGGCCCCAAATCTGGTCTTGGACAATGAGCATCCCCAGCTTTTTAAGCTGCTTGCCCAGCTCCTTGATGTCGAAAGCCACAATGCGGTTCTCGATGTTGACATTGGTGCGGTGGTTAAAGACGTTCAGGCTGCCGTTTACATACAGGTCAAGGGCCTGCGCTACACGGTCAGCCTCCGGGATATGCTGGTCTAACAGGGCTTGGTGCAGGTCAGACAGGATGGGCATATTCTCCGGGCGGGGGTCTGCCAGATAGGGCCGGTAGATCACCTGCACGGCACGGTCAATGACTGTCTTTTCGATGGCTTCCAGCCCGTTCTTGCCGCCCATGACAAGCTCACAGAACGACAGCACAAAGTCGGATTTCAGCGCCAGCGGGTTTTCGTCCTCGCTGTAATTCAGGTTGATGTCCAGCGGGTTCACATAGGATTTGCTGGTAGGCGACAGCTTCACCACTTGGCCGTGGAGCCGCTTCACAAGGGGATAATATTCCGCCTCTGGATCGCAGATATATACATCGTCCGGGGTACAAAGGAACACGCTGACGATCTCGGATTTACAGCTCATGGATTTGCCGGAACCGGGAGTACCCAGCTTCAAGCCGTTGGGACACCGCGCCCGTTTTCTGTCCAGCATAATCATGTTGCCGGTCTTGGCATTGACGCCGTAATACATGGCGTCGCCGCCCATGAAAAGCTCCTGTGTCACGAAAGGCACGAACACGGCCACGCTGGAAGTCGTCAAGGAACGCTCGATCTTGATGTGGTTGGCCCCCAGCGGCAGGCTGCTCATAAGGCCCTGTTCCTGCTGGTAGTCCAGACGGACAAGGGAACAGTTGTATTTCTGCGCCACGCCTGCGGCCCAAAATACATCGTTCTCCAACTTCTGCCGGGTATCAGCGGTGTTCATCACCAGAAAGGTGATCTGAAACATTCGTTCATTCCGGCTTTGCAGGGTTTTCAAAAGCTCCTTGGCGTCCTGTCCGTAGGTGGCAAGGTCGCTGGGCAGGATGTCCATGTCATAGCCGCTGCGGACAGCCCGTTTCTGTTCCTGTATCTTCATGGCGTCAAGGTCGGTGATCTTGCGCTTCACCGTCTTAATGGCCTCGCTCTGGTCGATGGCCTGCACATGGAGATTGACGACAATGCCATTTTCCGTGTTGAGGAAGTCGGCCAGCATTTCGTCCGACAGCTCCGGGGACAGGATGTTTAAGAAGCTCACGGCCCCATACTTGCCGCCCAGCCCGAACATCCGGGAATTGCCGAAGCGGAACGAGGACGGGGCAATAAAATCTTTGGTGGAGAGGCCGGACGGGGCCAGCCATTTCCATTCAAACTGAAACGGCTCGGCGTCGGGGTGGAGTACCCCATGCAGCACTTCCAGACGTTCTTTGGCGTCCAGCACATGAGCTACGGCCCCCATCGTCTTGAAATAGCCCAGCAGGTCGGTTTCAATGCGGGTCAGACGGGCGCGGGCCATTTTCAGGTTGTCGGCCTCGATGGTGAATGTCAGGAACTTGCGCTTGGTGAGGCCGTTGTTGCCCCGAACAAGCTGGTCTTGCAGGATGCCGGAATACTCCGCCCGGATGTCGTCGAAGTCGTCCCCCTGCGCCTTGATCTCAAAGCTCTTGGCGTACTGCTTGGGGTCGGTCTTGCGGTTGACAAAGGAAAGCTGGACGTGGATAGAGGCGTCCAGATAGTTGTAGAGATCGCACAGGTTTTCAAAAATGGCCGTCTTGGTGTCGGCCTGTGCAAGCTGATAGCTGATGTCGGCAAACTCGATGCACTTGCTGAACGTGTTGGCCGTCACCTTACAAATCCCGTCCGGGTACATGGCCTGATACGGGATGCTGGCCTGTGCGGAATGGGCTTTGCCGTCGCCCTTATACTTGCGGATGATGGCCTGTATTTCCCGCTTTTCGGCGCGGGTGAGCTTTACAGGCGGCTCGTTTCTTTGCTTTTCGGACAATCGCATTTACCTCCTTTTCCATTTGATGCTGCCGCATGAGGGCAGTATAGGCGTTGTCGGTTTGATAGGGCCTTTCCTTGGGCTGGATAAAGCAGCACTGGACGATCTGCCATACCACCACTTCAAGGGGCTGGCCGTGGCGCTCATACAGGGCCAGCAGGAAGCCCGGCAGCATGGCGAACACCATAATCAGGGCCGCCGCGCTGCCAGTCACCCGGCCCCGGAGCAAAAAATAAAGCGGGACGCCTACGAGAAGCGCACCGCCGAAGCAGATCAGTTGCCGTTTGGTAAGGCCAAACACAATCTTGGATTTTACACGGGTCAAGTCCTTCGGGACGGTCACATAAGCCATTCAAATCACCTCGTTTCTGATACATTTTCTTGTGGGGTCAGGGAAAGATCACTGTCCACCTCGTTTCCCCAAACATCCCAGCCGGGCGCTTTCTGTCTGGCAAACAGCTCCACGCGGGGCAGGTCGCCCGCCAGCTCAATGATTTTGTCACGGGTCACGTCCGGCTTTTTGCTGTGTTCCTCCACAGGGGAAATGATAAACTGATGGACACCGGCGCTGCGGCGCTTGGGCTTGCCTCGTTTGGCAAGCAGGCAGATTTCCGCATTGCCTCTCGTCCAGTAGCCCAGCCCATAAAACCATGTGGGGCTTTTCTTGTTGAGCTTCAACCAGACAAAGGCCACCGTCTTAAACGTAAAGCCCCATGCCCGGATCAGGCGTAGGGCTTCCGGGAGCTGCGGGAATGTGGCCCACAAAAACAGCAGACAGTCCTTTTCCGCCAGCGTTTCCACCGGCAAGGCGCACAGCTCGTCAATGCTCATGGTGGGATAGTGATGTTCCGCCGCACCTGTTTTCTTGCACTCATACCGCCACGGCGGATCGGCGTAAATGATGTGGTATCGTTTCTTTTGTACTTCCTCGATGGTTGGTAGTCCTCCTGTCTGTTAATGTGCAGTAAAGACGGCTTTCGATATGCTGCCGGTCTTGAACAGACAGAAGCAAAGCAGAACCGTGTAGCCCATACAGCCCCAAATGGCCCCGGATATATCCGCTGCCTGTCCGATTTGCTGGATCAGCACCGCATAGATGCCGACAACCACCATAATCAAAAAGGCTTGGAAGCCCAGCGCCAACAGGGATTTCAAGTAGTTCTGGCCGACGCCGCGCCACTCCGCATTGCCCAGCGTGGCAAGGGGGATCGGCCCCAGCGCGGTCACGGCATAAATCTCAATCATTCTTCCGTAGGTCACAAGGAAAATACAGATGGAAAGAATGTTCATCGTCAGCCCCACAACAAGGGTCTGGAACCACAGGCCGAGCAGCGGCCCGATGTCCATAGCTTCCAGTTGTGCTTCAAGGTCGGGAATGAGGGTGTCAAAGTCAATGCTGGTTTCCCCGATAATCACCCCGGCGCTCTGGTTGACGACGGCTTGGGTGGCGTCGAAAACGCCCATGACGATATTCCATGTGTTCGTCACAATGAGAATGGCAAAAGCACTTTTGAAAATCCAGCGGAAGAACATGGACGTGTCAAAGTCGTGCATATTGTTCTTTTCCACGATCATGTCTATCAGCTCATAGCACATGATAACGGCAAGGATCGCCGCTGCAATGGGGACGATCACCGTGTCCGACAGGGATTGCAGCATATTGAATATGCCGCTGTTCCACGCTTGCGGCGTCGTCCCTACATCCGAGGCGATTTCCCCGACTTTCGTATTGACCGTGCTGAACAGCCCGGACAGATTGCCCATGATGCCGTCGATTAAAATGCCCTTGATCCAATCCCCTATGAGTTCGCCTATCATGTGGGTTCACCTCCTTTGCCGCGCCCTCCCGCATGGAACCGGGAGAGCGCGGCGGGGTTTCAGGATTTAACAGTTATGGTTGGGTTGGTTGGCAGACAGCCGGGAAGATCAGCCCAGCAGACCAGACAGCAGGGGAACCAGAGTGACGCCGATCAGGGCAACACCACCGCCCGCGACGAGCTGCTTAACACCCTGCGACTTGCTGGCCGGATTATCCTGCCCGTAACCTTCCAGCAGGTTGATGCCGCCCCAAACACACAGCGCACCGCCGAGGCCCACAACGATAGTCTGCAAAGTAGTAACCGCACTATAGAAAAATTCCATAAATTTACCTCCATAATTTTAGATTGTGATATTGTTTTGATGGGAAAATTGCCGATCAGATACCGGCGTCACAATCCGCAGACGGCCCGGAGATTAACGGTCGTCCAGCCAATTCAGCACAGCACGCGAATACATTTCACTCCATGCTTCACACATCTGGCGGTCTATTTCCGACACCATCTGTTCCGCCTCCTGTTTTGTAGGCGGGGTGTCGTGTTCCGCGATCCATCGGCACATAACCGCAGCGGAAATGATAGCCCGGTAGATTTCTTTTTCTGCTCTGAAATAATCCGCAAATGTCAATTCATCCGAGTTTTCCATAACAGATAGCTCCTTTCAGGCCGCCGGTCATTCGTTCACGGCGGCCATATCTTCATCCGACAGGTCTATGTCGTAGAGGTCAAAGGTTTCCTCCTGCGAAACCACCCGCTGCCGTTTTCGGCGCAGGGCAGTCAAGTACCTGTCCACGTCAAAATAGTTTTTCTTGTCGGCGTCGGAAAGGTATTTATAGCGGGGATGACGGGTAATGTCGTATTTCTCACTGAAAAACGGCCTGACACCGCGCACCTGCAAAATACACTTGCCTCCGTCCATCGTTGCGATTTCGTCCTGTGACATCAACTCCTTTCCTAACTTCTGATAGTTCAATCCGTGAGAGGTCTGTGCGCCCCGGTTTTCGCTCTGGTTGTAGCTGTCGATGGTTTCTTTGCCCAGCACGTCAGAGATTTCCTTGGCGTTCTTGCCCCGCCCACTAAGGAAAAGCGTACAGTCGCAGTTATCGGAAATGATTTCCGCAGCATCCTTGTAGATGGCCTTTAACTGTGACTGGCTTTGCAAAATAATAGAAGCCGAGATTTCACGGCTTCGGATGGTGGCGATCAGTTTGTCAAAGTTGGGTATCTGGCCGATGTTCGCAAACTCGTCCAGTATCATGCGGACGTGAACCGGCAGCCGCCCGCCGTATTTATCATCGGCCCGGTCACAAAGCAGGTTGATAAGCTGGCTCTGTACCATTGCCAGAATGAAATTAAAGGTGGTGTCCGTGTCCGACATAATCAGGAAAAGCGCCGTTTTCTCGTCCCCGATGGTGTCAAGTTCCAGTTCGTCGTCCTCCATCAGCTCCCGGACTTCCCGAATGTCAAACGGGGCCATTCTCGCGCCCGCGCTGATAAGGATAGAGGAACGGGTCTTGCCCGCCGAAAGCAGGAATTTTTTATACTGGCGGACGGCAAAGTGGTCTGGATCGCGTTCCTCCAATCGCTCAAACATCAAATCCACCGGCGATTGAAATTCCGGGTCGTCCTCGCGGGCTTCGCTGGCATTTATCATTTCAAGCAGCGTCGTGAAGTTCATTTCTTCCTCCGGCGCTTCTTGCCAGATATAGCCGATCAGGGCCGTGTAGAACAGCCGTTCCGATTTCACCCAAAAATCTTCCGCGCTTTTTTCGCCCTCACCTTTAGTGTTGCAGATCAAGGTATTTACCAGCTTCAACACGTCTTTTTCCGAGTGCAGATACCGAAAGGGATTGTATTTCATGCTCTTGGAAAAATTGATGGTGTTCAGCACTTTCACGCGGTAGCCGCTGCGGATAAGAAGCTGGCCCACTTCACCGATCAGGCTGCCCTTGGGATCGGTTATCACAAATGAGGACGGATAGTCCTTGGACACACATTGCATCAGGTTTGGCTTCACGAAGAACCGGGTCTTGCCGGAGCCGGAACCGCCGATCACCAGAACATTTTTGTTTCTTGCAGTTTTGGGGTCTTTCGGCCTGTTGTTCATGGTGAGCCGTTCCGTCTGTGTCAGCAGAATGTTGTTGTCAAAATTGGGGTCGATATAGGGGGCTATATCCTTGGGGCCGCCCCATCGGGCGCTGCCGTACTCCACGCCTTTGCGGTATTTCTTGGCGTTCTTGCCTTTGCAGTACACCATGAGCCGAAGCACCGCAGCACCGGCGACGCCGATCAGCAGGTCAAAGAGGTGGAAGCTGGGGGCGGCATTTTCAAAGGCCGCCGCGCAGCCGTCCGCAAAGTGCAGGAGCTTTTGGGAAAGGTCGATGCCCTCCGCCAGCCGGTACGCCTGCCCCAGCTTGCCGAACAGATAGACAAACAACAGATAGGGCAGATTGGCGATTATCAGTTTTTTCATTTCCGGCTTCATCGTGACAGCCCCCTTTCTTTGAATTTTTCCTTGGCCCGGTCAGCGTTGCGGGCCGCTGCCTTTTCCTTGCTTGCGGCAATGTCCTTGCGGATCGAGGGCCGTTCCTCCCGCTGCAACTTCTTGGCTGTGAACTCCTTGAACGCCTGTTCCATGTTGTCGGCGTCCTTGGCCTTGAAAATCACGATGTAGTGCGGGGGCTGGGTAGTGGCGTCTTTCCGCAGCGTGAAGTCCACGCCGTATTTCTTGGCACAGGGCTTAAACAGTCCAATGTTAGCGTCGGTGATCTCGATATTGGACAGGGCCGCCCCGTGCTTTTTGAGCTGCTTTAGGCTCTGCTGGCCGTGGTGCAGCTTGGTCTTGCCCTTGTTTTGGGTTTCCAGAAACTTGCGGGCCGCCGCTTGCAGCACTTGGATTGTCAGCTTGGCCGATTTGATAGAAAAGGCTATTGTCTTTTGGGTTACTTCCTCCTGCAATCGCTATCCCTCCTTTCGCAGAAGTGCGGCGGCACGGTTAAGGTGGCACCGTCAGCCGCCGCAGGAAACAGAAAAGGGACAGCCGCTTGCGCCGGTTGTCCCCGATTAAATTCTCACCCGCAGGCCGGAAAGATCGTCGGCACGGATGCCAACCAGATACCAGTTGTCCCCGTACTCAATGCGGGTAGGCTTCCACCTGCCGCCCACCATCACGTCAAAGGTTTCCCCACAGTGCAGGCCGCCGTAGTAGTCCGCCAGATCAAAGCGAATGTCGTAACGGTCGCTGCGCTCGTCGAAAATCAATGCACCCTGTTTCATAGGGCCGTCCTCCTTTCAGATTTTGCCGGTGTTCATGTCATGGGCTACCAGCGCGGCATAGTAACCGTTGATCGTGCTGGGCGCATTGAACAGCATAGCCAGCAGGTATTTCTTGATGTTGCGGATTTCCGAAGTGTTCTTGCTCAAACAGTCAAAGACAAACTCGATGTGAGAGCTGTCCAGCTTCATAAACTTGGATTTCACCAGCTCTGCCGGGTAATCGTCCCCGGCAATACGGATGGTCTTGCGGGCGCTGCACACGGTTTCCACCAGCAAGTCCACGATCTCGTCCAGCGTTTCCCGGTCAATGCCCTTGGCGTGCTGGCAAAGGTGTTCGTACTCGATGTTGTCCATGATGATCTCACGATAAATCTCTATGGCGCTCTGTGATTTCGCTCCCGTTCCTTTCCGTTCCGGCTGCTGTGCCGCTTCGCCCTCCAAAGGAGAGGGTCGGGAAAGGATAGGAATGGAATCGGTAGTTGATACATCCGTAGTTGTTTTTTCTTTACTTGATATATCTTTATTTAATTGCGTTGGATTTTCCAATGTCGGTTTTCCCGGTGTCGGGTTATCCGATGTTGGATTTTCCAACACCGGGTTTTCCAATCCCGGTGCGGCCTTGTCCGGCTGCTCTGGCCGGGGCTGGGGCTGTTCGTAAATGGTGTAGATCATATCGGCCATTTTGCCCTTGCCGTCCCGGTTCTGCTGTCGGGTGATATATCCGGCTTTTTCAAGCTCCCATACCGCCGTGCGGATGGCGTCGATGCTTTCCCGGTTGATAAGGGATAAGCCTTTCAGGGTGTAGTCCCAATTTTCCGGCAGGGAGAGCATTTGCGATAACAGGCCCTTGGCTTTCAGGGATAAGTCCTTGTTCCGCAGATGGTGATTGGACATCACCGTGTAGCCCTTGTTACGCTCTACACGAAATACTGCCATGTTCTCAACTCCTTTCACTCGAAATGTCACCGCGTCGTAGGCGGTCAGCTTGCCCGGCTGGTAGGGACATTCCGCATAGACGCAGAATTGATATTTCCAGTGCGGGCGATAAAAGCGGCAGGTGCCGCAGTCCTCCGGCGTGACCGCCTCGCCGCTGTCGTAGTGGTCGAAACCGGGCTTGCCCTGCATGAGCTGTTCAAACGCCCGGTCGCTGCCGGAAGTGAAGTACATAGGCCGTCGCCTCCTTTCCGCTTTTGGGCAAAAAGAAAAGCCGCAGACTTTTTTCAAAATCTGCGGCTTGGCCGGGGAAACAGAAAAGGGCGCTGTCATGCTTGACAACACCCTGTTTCTGCCTGATTATTCAGTTGTTTTGACCTGCCCCGTTTTCCGCTGCCCTAAAAAACATTGATATTACTGGGTTTTTCATGTTTTCTTATGGCAACGCTCTTTTCGGCGGGTATTTTTTCTTCCAAAATAAAAAAACTCGGAAATAAGCATATTGGTATCGCAAACACAATTTTCAAATGTAAGGAGGAATGATTATGGGGCAACGAACACAAATTTACGTTAGGATCCAGGAAGGGGACAAATATCATCTGATAGCCAGGTGTTTCGGATGGAATTTTGCGGAACGGATGATCAGTCGCTGCCGACATACACTGGAATGAATCTCAACGTAAAAAGTTAAAACGCATCCTCGATATTAATTTTGATACAGAAAGGAGACTGATGGAAATGACCATAAAAGGATTGGTAGAGAAAGGAATTTTAAAAATGGAAGAAAATGTATATCTTTTTGATGATACATTTCTTCTTTTGGCGTACGGTGTTTGCAGAGAACCTCAAATAATCAAATATGCAGATTATGAGGTAAAAGAACTCGTTTGGATAAAAGGTAAGGGAGAAGAAGGACATTGGCGTATTGAACTGAAATACACCAGAAAACCGCGGATCATTGTCGCTGGAAGCCGTAATTTCACGGATTATTCAGTGGTAGAAAAAGTTCTTCAGGATTATCTAAAGACATATCCATGGGAGGTCGAGATGATTTCTGGAACAGCTAAAGGAGCGGATTTGCTTGGAGAGCGGTTTGCTTCCACCTATGGATATAAGATAGTTCGATTCCCTGCAAATTGGACTCGTTATGGCAAAAGCGCTGGTCCTATCCGGAATGAAGAGATGGCAAAATACGCCGCAAAAGAATATGGCGTTCTCTTTGCTTTTTGGAACGGCTCAAGCCGTGGAACCAAAAGTATGATCGAGTTTGCAAAACAATATGGTCTTGAAATCCATATTATCCCGATTAACCAGTCAATAAAAAAATAAAAGAAAAAGGAGATTAAAAATGAACGTTAAAATAAAAGTTAATTTACTTGGACATGTGAATGTACCAAAACTATTGGCTTTCTTAAAAAATTACCATCCGGTTTCGAATGTGTATCACGGAGAACATGAAATACCGCCAGAAGCGGTCCAATCAGTCTACCAAAAATATGATAATGAAAAATGGTATACTGATTTTGGTTATATATTCTTTGGTATACCAAATAGTGTAAAGAGACAGCTATTTTACTTTTACAGTAATATAGCTTTCTGCAACAATGCGGAACGCTATTATCCTCCTGAAGTAAAAAAAATGTTTGAATCAGAGACAACATATTTGTCTTTGGTATGTGATGAAGCAGAGATCCAGCTCATGAAAGGAATTGTTTCATACTTTGGTGGATGGATTGACGAAAGCGACAGTGACGATGATGATTATAAAAGCTTTTATTTCATTCCAGGAAAACAGGAGAAAAATGGAGAGGACTTCCTACCTGGTGATATCGTCCAGTATTCTGTATTCTAAGCGGGAAATGCACCCAGAAGAGCAGGAAGAACTGCTAATGATATATCAGACACTGTTTGGTGGAGAAAAAAAAGCTATGTTTCCGCCCTATGGAAGATCTCCTCTCGGATTTCCGCCCTATGGAAAAGATACCTAAAAAATACCCGCTTCGGCGGGTATTTTTTTTGAAAAAAGCAATGATAGAACAAACATATTGGTGTTGTAAATAATTTCAAAACAAGGAGGTTTTTATTATGGAAGAATTAAGAAAATTATTAAGCAAAGCTGAAGACTTAGGTTGGAGCTATGGCATTTATGAAGAAGATGCAAAACATAGCTATGTAAGATTGCGAAAATGTTCCCCGGCAGGAGAGGACTTCCACATGGATATTGATATCGGGAAAGAAATTCCGGTAACGGATTTTATGGATAATTTGTCCAATTATCATTTCGATCCGGATGAGCATGCAGAAGAAAAAATTAAAGTACGCGGGAAAAACGGAGTCCCTGATTCTATCCGGACTTTGATTGAAGATGCGGAGTCTATCGGAAAGATGATCAATGAGCTGTATGACGCTTGTTGGTATGTTTATAACGGTACACCAGAGCCTAAACCATTTTCTGAGGGATTGCATGTGTATCGTTTTAAATGCAAAGGGGATAGAGGAATCATTCTTGCTGAATCTATGGATCACGCAAGCAAAATCTTGTTTCAGAGATATCCGGAGTGTTGGATTGCTGATGTTTCGTATTTATGTGGAATCAAGAGCAGCGGTTTATATGTCTGCAAATAAATTTTCAGACAAAGGATTAATCTTGAAAAAGCAGAGACGGAGGATTTTATTATGGAAGAGTTAAAGAAACTGTTAAGTAAGGCAGAGGAGTTGGGATGGAAATATGACATCCGTGAAGAAGATAAAAGACGGTATGTCGAATTACAGAAATATTCTCCGGCGGGCGAGGATTTCCACATGGATATTGATATCGGGAAAGAAATTCCGGTAACGGATTTTATGGATAATTTAGCTAGTTATGATTTCGATCCGGATGAGCATGCAGAAGAAAAAATTAAAGTACGCGGGAAAAACGGAGTCCCTGATTCTATCCGGACTTTGATTGAGGATGCAGAGGAAATCGGAAAGATGATCAGTGATCTGTATGTCGCTTGCTGGAAAGTTTTTATCGAAGAGGAAGAACTTAAATCATCTTCCGAGGATTTGCATGCATATCGTTTTAAATGTAAAGGGGATGAAGGCATTATCCTGGCTGAATCCATGGATCATGCAAGCAAGATCTTGTTTCGGAGATATCCGGAGTGTTCGATTGCTAATGTTTCGTATTTATACGAAATCAAAAGCAGTGGTTTATATGTTTGTAAATGAAAAGACAGGAGGAAAAGATGATAAAGGTAAGTAGTAGAGAAGAGGCGTGGCGTCTGGCAGATAGATTATTTCCATCTGATTACGAGCTGGAGCCTCTTGATAAAAAGATAGGACATTCCATTTACCGTTCTACGAAGCCGGGAGAGAGTGCATGGATATCCGATCTGGGCAGCCGTTTGGAACTCAATTACCCAAACGGGAGTTCCGAAAATATCTGGATCGAGACAGGCATGGACATTGTAGTTTTTATCGGGATGTATGAAGAACAGCCCGTTTTTGGAAATCTTGTCATTAAAAATGTAAGAGAAATCCCATATCACCATGTCAAGGGGCTCGTCCATAAGGAATTGGAGGATGGGCGCTTTGGAATAGAGATTACATTTGGAGAAGATAGGACTGCATCCTTCGGATGTGAAAATGTGGCATATATACGGTTTTCAGATAAAGAATGAAACCCGGTGCGTGGTTTGCATGTTTTCAAATAGATTTTTTACAAAATAATAATGACAATGTATTGACAATAAACGAAAAATTTTATATTCTGTTATTAACAGGAGGTGTTATTTATGGCAACTACAAATTTAAACATCCGGACTGATAAAGAAGTAAAAATGCAAGCAGAAAGCATTCTTAATGAATTAGGATTAAACATGACAACTGCAGTAAATATTTTTCTCAAATCTATCATAAGAGAAAATGGATTTCCACTGTCTTTGAAACTTGATTCTCCAAGTTTCGTTACGCAAATGGCAATAGAAGAAGGCCGGCGTATTGCCGAAGATGATTCTGTTCCGAGCTATAAAAACATTACAGATCTCAAGGCGGCACTTGAAGTATGAAGTTCGATATTAAGTTTACCACCCAGTTTAAAAAAGATTTAAAGCTTGCCAAAAAACAAAATAAAAATCTGGATAAATTATTCGATGTCATTGACTTATTGTCATCTGATCAAAAATTGGATGATAAATACCAGGATCACGAGCTGTCAGGAAAATATAAGGGGGTTCGTGAATGTCATATTGAACCGAATTGGCTATTAATCTATGAGAAAGGAAAAGATGTGCTTGTTCTTATGCTTTATCGTCTAGGAACACATTCAGAATTATTTGGCAAATAAAAATATCAATATAAGCTGTCGCACTATTGTCAAGTGTGGCAGCTTTTTTGCAAATTAAGATGAATACCCGCTCCGGCGGGTATTTTTTTTGCAAAAGAAATGAAAGGAGCTCAGTCATATTGAAATTGCAAATAATTTCAAAATAAGGAGGGTTTTAATGGAAAAATTAAAAAAGTTGTTAATGAAAGCAGAAGAGTTAGGCTGGAATTATGCATTCAAAAAGGATGAACACCTTGTAGATTATGTAGCATTACATTTTCCTTCCACATCAGAACGAGGAACCCCATTTAATTTAGATATCCCTTTTCGTTTGGATGATCCAGCAGGAAGTTTCATGCGGGATTTATCCGGTCAGTTTTTCGCCTTTTACTTTGAGGTTGTGCAGGCAAAAAAATTAAAGGAAATTGTAAAATCATTATATTTTTGCCTTGACGGAGAACGAGAGGACAGTAAAAAAGAGGATAACGAAGGAGATGCGAAAAAAGAATATACGCCGATATCCATGGATGATGTGATCTTGAGAGAATCTGGATGCATGGGATCGGAATACAGTTATTCTCTTGTAAAAGGAATGACGGTCGATAAATTATCTCAAGTAGTCAAACAATTTGTAGCTCTTGAGCCGCCAGTATCCTTGTATGAGTACCTGGAGGTACATGGAGCAGAATTGATACCTCTGTATTCTTGTTGTGATGCACATTCCGGAGAAGAAGAGGTAGCTCCAGTCAACTTTTTTGATGTGGAGTATGACGCAGATACAGGTATCACTTTGTTCAGTGAGCTGAGTCCAAATGAACGGATAGATATGCTCATTTCAAAAGCAAGATATATTGAGGCCGCTTTTGCTGCACATTTTCCACAGAATGACAATTCTTCCAGTAAGATTGTTGACGGTGTAACAACCTGCTGTGGATATGATTTTGGGACGGATGCAGATGTAGCAAAGTTCTGCCCAATATGCGGAAAAAGATTACAGTGAAGAAGCAAGATAACGCAATCGCCATAGATTTCAGAGATTATCCTAACATAAAGATACGGGTGTCCTCGAACGCTCATTATGAAATGGTTAAAGTTTGATCTCTGTCAGAAGATGATTCATTAAAAAAAGGAGAAACAACAATGAAAATAAGTGATTTAAAATTTGAAGCAATCTACAGTTACGACCCGTTACATAGCAAATCTAATTATTTAGGTATGCGAAAGGAATGGGTTGCAAGAAATGAATGGGGCAATGCTGTTGCTTTTGGAGATACAAAAGCAGAGTGTATAGAAGATGCCCGGAGATATTGTCGAATGCAGAAGGAGAAAAATGAAGTTTAATTTAAGGCGGGGTAACCCGCCTTTTTATTTATCTAAAAAAACATAAAGAGAGTCTTCATATTGTAGTCGTAAACAAAAATTATCAAATGAAGGAGGCTTAAAAATGAGCATTTTAAAAACGGGAGATATCTTCCAGGCAAAAAATAAGTTAGGTGAAAAATATTTCTACCGATTTCTCGGAGTTGATCTTGATGATTCTGCCGGGTGTTATTACATCGTCCTACAGAACCTTTGTTTCAATGAAAAAGTTGAAACAAGAGTGGAACATGCATGGTTCCGGGAAAGGGATATTCTGAAACTCCAGCCGGGGATGGAAGTCCGAAAAGGGGATGTCATCGGAGTGATCACGCCGATGCGATATGATTTTTTGGCGCGTGCTGACTGTCATGGTTTTGACCTCGCAGGAAAACTCCGTGTCGAAATAACAGAGGTAATAAGAGGCACGAAAGTTAAAGTCGGAACCATTTGGGATTACAACGAGATTGAATTAGTCTAGGAGGTAGTTTTATGTGGTATGCCGTAGAAACTGCCTTTATTGATGGTCGTTTTTTTGGTTCCCGGTGCCTTTTTGTAGACGGTGATGAAACAAGCTCAGTGGGGCATTGTTTTGCCAATGACCATGAACCTGTCAATCAATGCCAAAAAGAATTTGGCGACCGTATCGAACTCCATACGGACTGGTTTGAGTCAGAAGAACTGGCACACGCCTTTTGCGATGGAAATATCACATATATCCATCACTACGAGGCATATTACGATAAGTCGATCAAAACGACCCGGCGCCGTTTTCTGAAAAGGGAAATCGTGACGGTGGATGAAGAAAAAGGCTTTCTCCCTCATCGGGGAATTTACAAGGATCATTTAACGGAAGAATGCCCATGGTGGCTCCGTTATTAAAAAAAAGGAGTAAAAAATGTTAAAAAGAGATATTGCTGATCAATTATATAGTAAAGCGCTTAAGCGTTTTAGATTAGAGAATCCAGATATAACGTTCGCTCCCGAGCAATTAAATCTTTTGTGGAAAAATATATATGATATTTTACAACATTCGGGAAGAGAAGCAGCAGAAAAATATGTTGACGCTGCTAATTTTACATATCTGTAGTTCAGATATATATGCCGAATGATGAAAAAGTTCGGGTATGGCAGTTCGACGAACCGAAAAAATATACCATTTGTCTGGCTGCGCCTGGTAAAGAAGGCCCAGAAGGTTTTTGTCCTCATACAGTCTGCATGGTAAAACAGCGCAAGATACTGACCATATATACAGAAAGGAATTATTATCAATTCTTCCTGTACGGTCAGGAGTATTGATCATGAAAGGAAAAGTGGGGCGTATTGTATACGCCCTCTATTTTAAAGCAAAGGGGAAATTATATATGAAACAGAAAAGAGTAAGAATTTTCATTAATAATGGGATTGTAGAGGGAGCATTTTCTTTAGATCCGGATATACAGGTGGAAATTGTTGACTTTGACTCAGAGAAATTTTCTTTGAGTGAATATGATGAGTTGTATGATGAAATAATCAAAAATCCGGATATGACGAAGATTCAACCGGTAATCTTACCGGAAGAATAATGCAAAAAAGAAAGGAAAAAGAAAATGAAAGAGTGTAAAGAGATTAATATTGAAAAAAAAGAAGGTAGAGAAATCTACCGTCATCCGGCGTTTGGGACGATTGGTTTTTATCACTCTCATGGTGGGGAAAAGGAATTGTTCGGTTCCAGTATTTCGCATAGTCATACAATAATTTTGGAACTGAAGCATGCCTATTCTGAACGGATGTTGAATAATGACTATCACTATGGAAGAGGGCTGATCACAAGGGTGGAAATGAGTTATTCGCAGTTTGCGGAACTGATTTCCAACCCGAATAATGGGGATGGGGTTCCTTGTACCATCCGTTTTACGGAAAAAGATGGAAGTATTCCTGCTATCGCTTCCAATATTTCCAAGAGAAAGCAGTTTGAGGATGAATTCAGCGAACATCTCTCTACCGCCATGGCACAAGTACAGGCACAGATTGACAGGATCAAAGAATCTCTTGCTGAGAAAAAATCTCTCGGGGTAAAAGACAGAAAAGAAATGATTTCTCAGTTACAGCAGGTCCAGTATAACATTGGTTGCAATCTGGAATTCTGTGCTACTCAGTTTAATGAGCAGATGGACAAGACTGTGCTTGAGGCGAAAGGTGAAGTGGAAGCCTTCGTACAAAATAAGATCAGAGATATCGCCTACGAAGCTATTGCTGAAAAAGGCGAACATGAAAAAATAGGATCAAAAAATCCGATATCTATGCCGGAAGAATAGGAGCTTTCATTATGGAGAAAAAATTTCCGTGTATACATACAGAACTATCAAGAAAGATCTGTATGTGTGTACATAATTGTAAAGTGTGTTGTGTACCGGCTGGAACCGGTTTCTGCAACCCACACATTGAAATGGAAGTGTTCCATTTATCAAAAACAGGTTTTTGCATTAAAGCCTATGATGATCCAATAACGAATGTTTCGTTGCTGGAACTTGCGGAACCTGGGTATGATGCAGAAATGATCATTGAAGATGGAATTAAAATGATCAGATATGCAAAAATATAATTAATTTAACGGGGCGTATAACGATACGCCCTTTATGTTAAAGAAAGGAAGATATCAAATGAGTGTTCAAATAAAATTAAGATTAAAGGGACATGTTTCAGTACAGGATTTGCTGGATTTTTTGCAGGAATATCATCCGGTTCCACACATCATCCATATGGATTGTGCGACACCTCCGGCGGAAGTTCAGTGGGAGTATAAAATATACCATGGAGACAAATGGTATATGGATAATGGGTTCATTGAACTCTGCGTTCCGGATTCGGGATTACGAAATTTGTTCTATGATTATAGCAATGTAAATTTCTATGAAAACATGGAATATTACTCCCGTATAGGACTGAGGGATATGGTGGAATCAGAGATAACAACCCTGTCTCTGGGTTATGATAAAGAGGCTCTTGGGCTTATGAAAAAGATCGCATCTTATTTTGGCGGCTGGATCGAAGAAAATGATTGTGATGATGAAAAACCGATTTACTTTGTCCCAGGCACCCGGACAAAGGAGAAAAAAACCCGAAAGTTCCTGCCGGGTGATATCGTGCAGCATTTTAAACGGGAGTTACACCCCGAAGACCAGAAATTCCTTTATAAGATCATCGGGCCGGCCATGCACACGGAAACGCAAGAGACACTAATGGTGTATCAGGCACTGTATGGAGAGCAGCGGTTGTTTGTCCGTCCGATGGAAGATTTTTTGTCAGAAGTAGATAATAAAAAATATCCAGAAATAAAACAAAAATATAGATTCGTCCATTATTTTGGATGAGTTTGGATGTTAAGAAAAGCGTATGCGTTGCATGCGCTTTTTTCTTTAAAAAAAATCATGAAAAGCGTGCATATTGCTTCTGTAAAAATTTTTATTCAAATAAAGGAGGAAAAAAACATGATAAAAGTAAGAGATTTCAAGAAAATGCTGGCAGCGGTCCCGGAAGCGGCAAAAGAATTAAATTTCATGATCGAAGGAAAAGCTGACGAGCAAGAAATGAACCTTATGGACCGGAACGATTACATTTCCGCAAAATTTTGGTACAAAGAAGATTTTCTTTCTGTTTTGTCGAAAATCCTGGGAGAGGTTCCTTCCCCGATCCGAGAAAAAGTACGGGCCGCACAGGAGAGCCGTAGCCTCATCGAGATGGCGTCCAAAGACAGCGCCCTCGCATATCTTAACGAATGTACCGATGCAGAATGGGATTGCATCCGGTTTGTGATTCAGGACACAATCCGAAAAGAATTCGGTATAAAAGAAGGGACGCTGGTCTTCTATGACGAAGATGGATGCAGACATACTTTCTCCTGCGAGATTGAGTGTGGAACAAATAGAATTGCAAAGTTGAAAGATTTTCATGAGGAAATGGATTGGATGTTACGCCGTTACCCGACGAAAGTCTGCTTTCTTGATGAAGATGGGGAAAATAAAACTGGACTGGTTATCCTTCCGGATATTAAGAGAGAGGACGCTGTTGCATTGCAGACTGGCTCACCTGACGAGCCTCTTTATTGGATTGATATTGACAAATATGACGAATAGGAGGGTAAATATGGAGAAGTATACTCATAATAAAAATGCTTATGAGACAGCAATGAATGAGATATTTGATGCAGCCGAGCCGTTCATTAGAAATCGGACATATGCTGGCCTGGATCCAATCGTATCCAATCTCGACGCCATTTATCGTGGTTTGCCATATGAACTTCAGATGAAGTTCTGTGATAACTTTTACCAGTTATTATATCTGACGGACCCAGATAAGAATGCGGAAGAGCATTCAAAAAAGAAAAAATGGGGGTTGATAAAAAATGATATTACCTTACCATGGAAAGACAAGAATAAGATAGAGCAAGGCTGCACGGCATCAATTCCACGTATGCAGGAAGAGGTTCCAGAACTTCTTTTGGAGTTTGACAATCTGGAAGATGCTCAGAGAGCGCTCTCTCAATATACCAGCGAAATTGAGCTGGAAAAGACGATGGTAGGCTCCTATTGGAGATTTACCGAGTATTACATCGAAGAACTTAACTTTGATGAAAACGGCGAATGGATACCCGGCGGGGATATATGGGCATTCTCCGAAATTCCTATCACGGGCGAAGATGTTGCCAATTATATTATCAATAGTCCTTCATCTATGTATGAGGATGGGCATTATTACGCCCATTACAGCAAAGATCAAGGAGGGCTGAATTACCATGGAAAGGATTGGCATGATAACTTTACCGCAGCTGCGGTATGTGCGTATGCAGATGGTATGCATCGGGAGGATTTCTACGAAAAAGAAAACATTGATGATCCCGACTTCATGGAAATCTGCGAAAAACTTGCAGATAAGATCAATGAATACATGATGACAAATTAATTTTGTCACCATTTACGGGGAGGTGCATGCAGCGCATGTACCTTCTTTTCCATATTAAGAAATAAAGGAAAGGCGATGACTATGGGAAGAATTAACAGAAAGGTATTCAAAGATAGTGAAATAGAAGATTTAATGAATATTATTCGTGAAAATGAAGATGTAGACCTTGAATGTAATAAAGAAATCGCAGGAATTTGGATAGCGTCCTCTCATTTTGAAGTTGAGTTACGATTAAGTTTTCTGGGTGACTTTGGATTGATCATTTCCAGGGTTTGCTTTATAAATAAGCGAAAGGGTACAATGAGTGCTATTTTAAAATATTTGATTGAGTATTGTAAAGAAAACTCAATTCATTTTATTATTGCACAGTCCGTGCTAACAAAAGAACTGGCTTCCTTTTGTTTAAAACATGGCTTCAAACCGGAACCATATTCATCAGTTGTTGCAGATGGATTTATTACGGGAAATTACCGGTTGGAAATAAATTGACATGTGCATGCAGCGCGTATATCTTTTTTTCATATTATAAAAAGCAAAGAAAGAAGGATGATTGTGAAATATATTATGTTAAGTATTAATCCCCCGTATGCGGAGATGATCATTAATGAAAAAAAGCCAGTCGAATTCAGGAAGAAAGTTCTCAATGCTATAAAAAATTTTTACAAAGATTCGGATGATATCCATTTTTATATTTATGAGACGAAAAGGAAAGGCGGCAGAGGAAAGGTGATTGGGGAAGCAGATATGGCATGGATGCATAAGCTTTCGTACAATATATCTCCTGGACCGGAACATTTTTCGCATCAGCTTGCGAAAGAAAGAAATAATTTTATCCAGTGGCTATACTATTTTTGGTGCGCACAAACTGGCAAGAAGCCAAATCCAAAAGAGGGATGGTTCAGATCGTCTCGTTTTTCTAAATATATGGAGGAAATTGGATTTCAGACTGATTGTGATTATGCAGTATGGCTTTGCAAACCGAAGGCATTT
This sequence comes from Eubacterium sp. An3, assembly GCF_002159465.1. Taxonomy (NCBI): domain Bacteria; kingdom Bacillati; phylum Bacillota; class Clostridia; order Eubacteriales; family Eubacteriaceae; genus Eubacterium; species Eubacterium sp. An3. Next base: position 16,605 of record NZ_NFIR01000018.1, on the reverse strand, counting down.
GAAATTCCTGTAGACATTTCAGAATTTTCTTATGAAAATGGGACATCTATATTACGTCCGCCGCAGGGAATGTGTTATTGTTTGCAAAAACAAACTAACACGTTGAAAAATTAAAAGAACTTCTGTATAATTTGCAAGAAGAAAAAGAAAGGTAAAAGGTAAACAAAATGACAAAGGAACAATACGAATTTTTAATAAAACTGCCGGCTGACAGCAAAATTGACACAGACCTCTCTACAGAGGACAGGACTTTAATCTATGGATATACATGTGATAGGCAAACCTTTCATGTGTATATTAAGGATGAAAAAGTCCATATTGTGCGTTATAAATATAGAGGAGATTTGATAGAACTTCCCGTTTTTTCCGCAGCTAGATGTGTTCCCAACAAGAGAATATATCCAGAAACATGTGATTATGAATTTTGTTGCTTTCTGCACAATGAAGGCGTGACATTGCCATTCACCACATACAATGAAGAGCGTCCGCAACAGACCTTTTATGGTCGCATTTTAGAATAATTTATTATCGGCTGGAAGTAAATTGACATGATACATTCTTAATTTACGGGGAGATGCATGCGGCGCATGCATCTTCTTTTTCATATTATAAAAAATAAAGAAGACAAAAAATAACAAGAGATGAGAAGCGAGCGCAGCAGACCTCTTATGAGTGCTTTTTACCATATTTTTGGAAAAGGAAGGAGCAAAAGTGCAACACAAGCTATATAATTGGGAGAATTTCATTAAGGAAGATTATTACGAAGAATTATGTTGTTTTTTTTCGGATATTTTTAAAAATAACGAAAAGGGAGAACGTGTACAAGAATGGGAAACCGTCATTTTTATAAGTAGAAAAGCATATGCTCTTTTTTTATTATTTGAGGAAAAACGATTAATAGATACTGGATATTATAAAATTTATTCAGATCGTTATTTAATGAAGAGCTTGGATCCTTCGCTATTTAAAACTCAGACTATATGTTTGGTGGATGATACTATTACGACGGGTAGACATTTGGCAGATGTTTATAAACTTATTCAAAAAAAAGCAAGCCCCAAAAGAATTATACCATATATTTTTATGAAGGATGAAGACTTTGAAAGAAATGCGGAGATAAATCTATTAAAGCAGTTTAATAATATAAATTATCATTATGAGTTAAAGAAGAGTGCTAATGATATTTTAAAATTTTGTTGTCAAGAAATGTTAATCTTACATCAGGAGGATATCCCTTACGCCATTGAATTACCACTTCTTTGCGAAAGGAATGATAAATTATATATTGAAGTTTCTGAGGAAGAATTCCAAAAACTAAAATGTTGTTGATTTCTTAAAATAGCATATTTATGATCTACTTGCCTGTCAGCGGATTGCTCTGTATACTGTCATAAGACTACAGAAAGAAAAAGTCTCAGAGCACCCTCCCTGGAAAGTCGTGTACTCTGAGACCCGGTTATAAAAACCATGGTTATTATATCAGAATACACACTGACCTACAAGGCGGACTCCGGTGTTTTTTGTTATGAGCAGTGATGACACCCCTGTCTGCCCCGTCTGTAGCGGTACTTTGAAGTATCGCGATACCAGACTACGTATCCGGAAGAAGGAAGGCGGCGTGAAAGAGTATCTTATGATCCGCAGGCTCCGCTGTACGGAATGCCACCGACATCACAACGAGCTTCCTGATTGCCTTGTACCCCACAAGCATTATGAAGCCGAGGTGATCTCCGGCGTGCTCGACGGGATCGTAACATCGGAGGATGCTGATTCGGAAGACTCTCCTTCCCTGCTGACCATGTTACGATGGCTCCAGTGGTTTCGGATGAACCTCGCAAATATTGAAGGATTCCTGCGCAATGCCGGATACCGGATACTTGGATTGGGAGAAGAACTTCTTTTCTCCCATGCGTCACTGCTCGATACCATACGCCAAACACATCAGGACTGGCTGGAGCGTATCCTCCGTATCATCTACAACAGCGGCGGCTTTTTACCTGCTGTACCATGGTGATGCTATTGCACCTGTTTTGATTCGTCTGTCACCGGGCCAGTAGGTATAGTGGTCTCAGAAGGAGGTCACTATATATGAATACCAATACAAACAGAATCAAACAATGGCAGGAACAGGAAGCCCTTTCCCGGTTCCAGCTGATTGCGCCGCTGCTTCAGGAAGATCTGGACGATGCAAAGAGGCTGCAGCTCCGGAAACAGATTGCTCAGGACAATGATATTTCCGTCCGGTCCATCTACCGCTATGAAAAGGCCTACCGTGAAGGACAGTTTGCCGGCTTAAAACCAGCCGCACGCGAAAAACGCCGTTCACAGAAGCTTCCGGAAAACTTTGATCTTCTGCTTGAGCAGGCGATCCAGCTCCGTAAGGAAGTCCCGGAGCGGTCTGTCGCACAGATCATCTGCATCCTGGAACTGGAAGGCTATGCTGCGCCGGGAGTCCTGAAACGCTCCACTCTGGAACGGCACCTGTACCGGGCTGGTTACGGAAGGGAACAGATGCAGATGTACCGCGATGCGCGGGAAAGTTCTTCCAAACGTTTCTGCAAACCGCACCGTATGATGCTGGTACAGGGGGATATCAAGTACGGTCCGAAACTTCCGATTGGGAAAAATGGCGCCAGAGTACAGACGTATCTTTCCTCCGCAATCGATGACCATTCCCGCCTACTGTTGGCTTCCCGTTTCTATGCCAGCCAGGAGGAAGCCATTGTTGAGGATACGTTCCGCCAGGCGATCCTCCGATACGGAAAGTTTGATGCCTGCTACTTTGATAACGGTTCCCAGTATATCGCCAGACAGATCAGGCTCTCTCTTTCAAGACTGGGGATCCGGGTTCTCCATGCAAGACCGCGGAGCGGCAAAAGCAAAGGGAAGATTGAAAAGTTCCATCAGGTAGTGGATATGTTTAACCGGGAGGCAAAACTAAAAAACATCAAAACTCTGGAAGAGCTGAACCGGCTGTGGGCCGTGTTCCTTGATGCGTACTATCATCAAAAGCCCCATGAAGGGATCAGCGAATACTACGAAAGCCTTGGTGCGGCAGTCCCGGAATCAGGGATCACTCCCCTTCAGGAATGGAACCGTGACAGCCGTCCCCTCACCTATCTGGATGTCTCTGTTGTATCCGAAGCATTTCTGCACCATGAGACACGTAAAGTGGACAAGGGCGCCTGTATCAGTTTCAGGGGCAGAAAGTATGAAACGAAACCGGCCCTGATCGGATATAAGGTTGAGATCTCCTATGATCCTGCAGCTCCCGAAACCATTACGGTAAGTTATCCAGGATACGAGCCGTTTACCGCACAGCCGGTCAGGATTGGCGAGTTCTGTGATAAGAACCCAACACTTCCTGCTGCGATGCAGGAACAGACTCCGACAACCTCGCGCTTCCTTGATGCACTGGAAAAGAAACATTCGGAATCGACCCGCCAGATGGCCGATGCAATCTCCTTTGCTTCCTATCGGAAGGAGGTGGATGATCATGTATGAATCCTTCTTTGGAATGGAGCATACCCCCTTTGTCCGTGATATCCCAGCTGAAAAACTCTATGAGTCTGATGCATTCCGGGAAACGCTCGGCAGGCTCTGCTATGTAGCGGACCGGCAGATGTTTGCGGTCGTAACAGCAGATCCCGGCTGTGGAAAATCCACTTTGATCCGCAGGTTTTATTCGGAACTTCCGAGGGAAGAATATATCATCCTGTATCTTTCTGATTCCAAGCTGACCCCACGGTGGTTTTATAAGGGGATGCTGGACCAGCTGGGGCTGGAAGCACGGTTCTACCGTGGCGATTCCAAACGCCAGCTCCAACAGCAGATCGAGATCATCCACGGTGTCCAGCATAAAAAAGTGGTATGCATTCTGGATGAGGCGCACCTGCTGGAGAAAGAAACACTGGAGGAATTCCGTTTCCTTCTGAACTACAGGTTCGATTCTGTAAGTCCCATGGCCGTCGTGCTCGTGGGACAGACAGAACTGTGGGACAGCAAGCTGAAACTTCAGCGGTATGCGGCGATCCGCCAGCGGATCGATATGTACTGTACACTCCCACATCTGGACCGGGCAGAGACAGAACAGTATGTCAAAAGCCATATGGATTATGCGGAATGCAACCAGGAGATCTTTACAACCAAAGCAATGGACGAGATCCATAAGGCTTCAGCCGGAATTCCGAGAATGATCAACCGGGTGTGCGAGAAATCGCTCATGTATGCGTTCCAACAGCAAAAACGGCTGATCGATGATTACATGATCAAGTATGTAGTGGAACACGAAATGCTTGGAACCGTAACCGGATAGAGAAGGTGCCGTCCGGAATCCGGACGGCCCATACATCAACCATCACGGTGACAGTAAACTTAGCAGTTTAAAGACAACTCATGAGAGCAGTCTGGTGACAGCTCATGAAATCAGCAACACTAAAAAAAGGAAATGAAATGTGGAGGTATATACCATGTAACCAATCGGGATATATGCTTAATGATATATACAACGCTATAATGGTTATGAATAATAATCGATTAGTAAAAATTCAGCATAATTTTATTTTCGATTTAGTTGTTAGACTGCAGATAACAGAATGTGCGGAAGGATATCATATCATTGTTTTGCCATTTGCCATTTTAAAATCAATTAATTATGATGAATTGGATAAAATATTTACATTATTATACACTGGTACAAAATACTTAAATTGTGTGAAAAATTATAAAGAACTTGAGAAAAAAAATAGAGACGATTGGAAACAGTCTTTAGCGATAGCTCAATATAGAGCGGTTGTTTATTGTTTTAGTAAATATATTGGGATAAACTTTAAAAAATTTTTAACAACAATATTAAATAGAGAAATAATGTTTTCAAATCGATATCAGGATTATAATTTTGATTCTTGTTTTTTAGAAAGTACAGATATGATTTTGTCAGAAGATTTTAAAGAATTTTTGTTAAAAGCATTATCATTACCAGAAGTATCTGCAATTGAAACAGAGACCAAGAGTTTTTCTTCTTACCTACAAAATTTTGGTAAATTATCATGTGATTATCGAACTATGTATTTATATATTTTAGCATTAATTGATGATCTCAGAAGAGGGAATACAATATTTTCCGATAAAAATATTCAGAGTGAACAAAGTAAACGATTTATAAGTATTGAGGAATTAGAAAATCTAATATTGTTGTCTTTTCCAGAAACTGATGAGGAAACAGTTCATTATGTTTTGACACAATGTATATATGCAATGTTGGAACAAAGTAAAATATCTAATGAAGTGTGTTATGATAAAGAAAGTGGGATAATTTATCGTGGATTAAAATATGGAGAAACAAGTGAAGCTTTATTGGATATAGCTGGCGAAATTTTTTATGCAGCAGTCAGTCAATATTATGATAAATGCAGATTGGATGGGAAATATAGGATAAATTATGATAAATTTTTGTACACTTTAAAAAATTTTTTAAGTGACAAACAATTATATGGCAGTGTTATAACTAGAGATGAATTTAAAATATTTTCTGAAATATTCAGAGATAAAGGAAATCCACAAGAAATTCAACGTAATATTGATAATAGACATTTTATTATTGATGATGAAGAAGTACCAACATATATAAAATCATTAAAACAATATATTCAAGAATCGAATATATATAAATAATAAGGGCAAAACAATTGACACAATATAAGAAGTGTTTAAAAAGAAATATAATCAGGGATTTTTTGGGTTTAGGATGTTTTTTTTGTATGATATAATGATGTATCATATATCATATAGAGAGGAAGAAAGTAATGCAGTATAGGAATCGAAAAAATATTGAACCGAGAGCCCTTGGAAAAAGATGGGCGGCAGTTGAAGTAAGACAGGTCAGTGGCCGTGTGTATAAGATAGTTCCTGGAAGTCTCTGCACACTCGATCCAGTGACGATGGTGATCGAAAGACCGGATTTGAAGATTATTGATGAAAATGGCGAAGAAATGCAGCCTACGGGTACTTTTTTTTGGACTGCAGAAACATTTGATCCTGCTCATCTTGTGGTAGATCTATACGAGGTAGAATGATTATTATGAGAGTAGACGCTGTTTGCGGCGTCTCTTTTTGTTTATAAGCCAACAAAAAACCGACCCATTGCCGGGTCGGGGAGAAAAAGGTGAGAATATATATATAAACAGCTTTAATGGCTGATGATGATATTATAATATGAATTTGTGAGCAAACGGTGATGGATGTATGCAAAAAAAAGAAAAGGGAATGTTTTCTGACGCATGGGTACTTGTTGTCTTTTTAAGAAATCATTTCTTTTTTCAAATATATCCTTATCTCCAATGCGGCACCCCAAATATGCAAGATTATTTTTATAGGAAGGCGGAATGCCTTCCTTTTTTGTGTACAAAGGCTGTGTTTGAAAATAAATAGCTGAGATTCAAAAAAGAAGAGATTTTTTTGGAAAGGGAGCTAGTTTTTGTGTTTTACGGTATAGTAAAAAGGAATATAAGTCGGTTTATATTCTGCTGGTCCCCAAAAAGGCATATCTTCTTCATCTTCATCTATGGGAAAAGTACCAATCCGATTAACATGAATTTCTAATTGATATGGTAACTGGGCGGATAAGTATTTTGGAAATTGATATAAAAACTCCATGGATAATAAATGATCATACGGAGTGGGAGTATAAAATAATTCTCCTGTAATTTTGCTGATTGGATAATTATTTTTGTATAAATACAGTAACAGTTCGTTAAATAATGGTATCCCTAAATGTTGTTTGTTTTCCAATGCAAACATGTTAATAATTTGCAGGATCCCCTCATCATACTCATATACTATACAAGCCAATACGTCATTGTACAAATTACCTTCTACGTACTGTATTTCTGGAAATCCATGGCTAAGTGAATGTTCGATTCTCATGAATTATTTTCCTCCTTGTTTCGATATTATCATAAAACAAAAATAATAAGATGTGTAAAAAAGAGACTTTCTTTCTTTTTTTATATATTTTGCGAATCTTATAAAAAGCTTTGTTTGTAAAGAATTTCAAAGTAAGGCTGAGATGAAATATTGATTTTAAAAAAAAATCTTTTTTGCATTCATATTATAGCTATAAATCATTTCAAATACAGGGAGGTATATACATGGAATTAACGTTAAAAGAAGCAAAAAAAATAATGAGAGAAACGGAAGGAAATCTTTTTCTCAATTGCAACCGGAAGTATACAAGACTTCCAGAAGGATTAGAAATAGAGGGTGATCTTGATCTTGCTCGCTCAAATGATGTAGAGTTGCCAGAAGGCATGACAGTTGGTGGAAACGCTATTTTGTACCATAGCAAAATAAAAAGCCTTCCAAAAAATATGAAGGTGAAAGGAAACCTTAATTTAAACTATACAGAAGAACTGTCAGAACTACCGGAAGGGCTGGTAGTTGAAGGAAATCTCTATTTGGAGTACACACGGATCTCTGAACTTCCGGCGGATCTGACGGTGAAAGGGTCGATCAACCTGTATGGTTCTCGGATCGCAAAGCTGCCAGAAGGGCTGACCGTCGGCGGAAGTATCACTTTAATGTATACAAAAATCACCAAACTGCCACAGAAAATGACTGTTGGCAAGTGGATTTACTTGAATGACAGTGACATTACTGAGATTCCAGCGGATCTAACAGTTGGTGGTGGTCTCGACCTGTTTGGCACAGGAATCACGGAACTGCCAGAAGGTTTGACGATTGACGGAAATCTTGATCTGAGTCGTACTAAAATCACTCAAGTCCCAAAAAATTTGACAGTCAAAGGAGACCTTAAGTTAACGGGGTCGAAAGTAACTAAACTGTCAGAGGGATTGTCAGTCGGAGGTAATCTCAGTTTGGATAACACCCAGGTCACCGAACTCCCGGAAGACTTAACGGTGGGAGGGTACCTTGACGGATGTAACACGCGGATCACGAAACTGCCGAAGAATTTGTCTGTAGACGGAGGTCTTGACTTGAGTAATAGTTGGATTACCGAGTTACCGGAAGGACTGACAGTTAAGGGATTCTTAAATATATGCCATACAAGAATTTCTAAACTGCCGAAGAATCTGACGGTCGAAGGAAACTTAAATTTATATGGCACACAAGTTTCCGAACTGCCAACAGATCTTATAGTTGGCGGTGAGATTCAGAGTCTTGGTCGTGGACCGTGGTGGAACGGATCATACTGTTGGCGGTAAGATTCAGAGTCTTGTCCGTGATGATGAATAAGGAGGAAAAAAGAAAAACAAATATCTATCCCCTGTCCAAAACGGATGGGGGATTTTTTTAACTCTAAAACAAAGATTATAGACGGGGTGTGCGCTTGTCTATACAATCGAAACATCTTCATCAAAAAAATATCAAAAAAAAATATAAAAAATGCAACTTTTCACGAAAAAATGCGTCTTTATATATAAGAGGGTTTATAATAATACCATATATGGGAGAGAAAAAAATAATGAAAGATGTGCAGATCATTGAGCTATTCTGGCAGCGGGATGAGACCGCACTGCTGGAAGTCGAAAACAAATATGCCAATTACTGCTTTGCCATCGCATGGAAAATACTTATGAGCAAGGAAGATTCCGAAGAATGTGTCAACGATACCTGGCTGGCGGCATGGAATACGATTCCGCCAAAACGGCCATCGATACTCTCAAGCTTTCTGGGGCGCATCACAAGAAACTTTGCCATAAGTAATCTCAGAAAGAAATATGCGGCAAAAAGGGCGGATATGTATATAAACAACATGAATGATATTCTCAGAGAGGTTGAGATTTTAAATCAGCAGACTATCCATTCTCTGGAACACGAAGAAGCGGAAGAAGAACTTGTCAGGCTTTTGAATGAATTTTTAGAAACACTGAAAGAGCGGGACAGAGATATTTTTCTGCGGAGATATTGGCACATGGATTCCATGGAAGAACTGGCAAAACGGCATGACCTTTCGGAAAGCGCCGTCAAAGCAAATTTATTCCGTACGAGAAAAAAACTGGAAAAAATCATGAGGAAGGAGAAATATCTGAAATGAAAAACGATCAATTTTTATTTTTGGATATTCTGGGACAGATTGACGATACCTTTATCGAAGCTTCTTCTCAGCCGTGGAAAGAAGAGGAAGCGGCAACTGGGGAAAACAGGAGCAGAGCTTCACGCCGGAGCTTCTTCCATGTAAGGCACCGTTGGCATATCGCGGTGGTCGTGATACTTCTGGCGGCCATGTCCATGGCAGTGCTCGCCAACGATGATATCCGGGAAGGTCTCCTGCAGCTCCGCCTCCAATTTTTCTCGGATAATGTCACCATTGACTCTGTGCAGGAAGATGCATCACAGCAGACTGATTCCCAGGAAGGAGAAACAACCGGTGAAGTTTTCCGTGCCTATAAATGGAAAGAGATTCCGGATGGATATCAGGTAGTATATGAGGAGGAAAATGCAGAATTCGGTTATTATGTGATTGATTTTGAAAAAGGAAATGATGATTTTATATATTACACGCAAAATGATGCTTCGACATTTACCACATCAATAACTTATGATGACGAAGAAGGTTATAAGCGAAAAATCGATTTGAATGGACTAGAAGCTTATTCTATTTCAGATGGAAGAAGAAATACAATTTTTTATGAGAAGGATGGATATTTATTTGAATTTTCATCGAATCAACCTGAGAAAAAAATAGAAGAGTTTATATTTATGTCCGGAGTATTGGAACAAGATAATTAAACTATTCTATAAACATTTGTTTTGGAGAAAGTTACTATTAATTTTTTATTACTATATTTTTTATTGGAGGTAAGAGATGAGAAAAGCAGGTTATTCAATTTTTTTTGCAACAGCAATGGTATTGATGTTAGGTCTGCCAGTAATGAAAGGAGAGACAGCAACTATTTCAGAAAGAAAAAACGACCAAATTGAAGAAATCATACCGACATATGAAAGTACAGTAAATGTTTCCCATTCATTTTCATTTTCTGGAAATCAAGCTAATTTGGCAGTAAATGTTAGTGCCCCTTCTTCAAAAAATGTATCTATAACAATGATTTTGCAACGAAAAGATGGTTCTTCGTGGACGAAGATAAAACAATGGACAAAAGAAGGAAAAGGTCGGCAAACCTTAGCAAAAAGTACAACGGTTACAAAAGGAAGGACATATCGTATGAAGTATACAGTGACGGTGGGTTCCGAAGTGATAAAAAACAAAACAGCGGCTAAAACAGCCTGACAGATACAGGCTGTTTAGATATTATATTTTTCAATATCAATATATGAGAGAGGGGGGGTTGATTCCAATGTTCGAATAAAATAGTAAATAATGGTATTTCTGATGATATATATTACTTTTTGATAATGCGTCACATCAAAATTTTCCCGAACTTACGAATGTCAGCGGGTGAAATATCTGAGAAAGGATTGGATTTAGCCATGAGTAAAATAAAAAAGAGGATATTTTTACCTATTGGTATTATTTTGGGTATTATCTTTGTTCTGATTTTTATATGCGAAAAAAGAAATTGGAATTATAGAAAAATGATCTCACATATGGATAAATATGTGATAGAGAATACCGATTTGGATAAGGAACTTGATTTTGATTTATATTTAATTAATGATGAGGAACAAAATAAAAAGTTATATGAAGATGACAACGGAATAATTAATTTTTATAAATCAAGAGAAGAAGAAGGACAGTGGGTAGTATATTTTGATTTCATAGGGAAAAGTAAAAAAAATTTTACAATTATTAACTTAGAAACGTGTGACAGAAAAACACAGACACAAATTTACACAGGAAATGTAGTTATAAGTTATATGATAGGAAATGATGAATACATACATATGCAGCACTGGAATGAAAAACAGGTTTTTTCTGATAGAGTGCGATTTGGGTATCAGATTTTTCAAAATACGGAGGAACAAAAAAAGATAAGAAACGAAAAGCAAATAAAAGTCCATTTTAAAATTAATGGACTGAAAGTGCAAAAATGGAGGGAAAAACATGAATAAACTGAGAAATCTTTTAATATTATTAATGGTGTTTACATTTTCATTTGGTATATTTCAATCAACGGTCTTAGCAAAGGAAAATGAAGCATATGGTTTTACTCAATCGGAGATAAATGATTTAAGTGATGATAGCTTAATTGATTTAATTGCTGAAAAAGTAGCTGATGATATCCCACTTTCGGATATCCAGAAAGAATTTGAAAAAGTAGGTGTTGAAGTTTCAGGAACAGAAAATTCAAATGCAATAACCAGAGCATCTCTTTCATCAGATGTAAAGCATACTCTTTATTGCGTTCATAGAGGAGGGTCACTCCCTTATTATCTGACTGCACAAGTGGTTGCACAAAAACCTTTATCGACTTCATGTGGAACGGAAGATGTAATTTCTGTCGAATGGAAGACAAAACAAGCTTCTTATTATAGTAACAAACCTGGTACCAATACGACTTATATGGATGGTAGTCAAAGGAGTAAAGGAATACTGTTATTTAATTTGCAAGATGTAAAATTAACTTCTAAAGGAAAATCAGCGCACTGCAGTGCTCTTGTAAAAGCAAAAAAAGGAAAAAAGAAAATAGTATTTGCATCAAGATATGTCCATACATATGAAAAGAATAATTACTCTTGGAATATTGGAGGAAATATTAAGTATGTTTCAACAGGAATAACTGGGGGATTAACTTTTGAGGTTTCTGGAAAACCGCTGGAATATTCCTGGAATCATTATGCTGACACTGTTGTGAGTATAAATTAGTACTTTTATAGGGTTAGACATAAATACAGTATGTTAGCGGTTCATCTGCACGCATGAATGCGGCAGCTTTCCCGCTAAATTACTTTATAAACGACAACCGGAAATATGAGGACAAATATATTGTATCACATTTTACGTGTTAGACAACTATATTTAGTACAATTTGGAGGTAAGAAATGATATCAAAAGACAAAGATATTAAGTATTATTTTATTGGAGGATTATTCATACTTCTTATTGGAATTTTGTTCTGCTCAATGAATATTTTTGCAAAAGAAGTGAACATAACAAATGATTATGTAAATGATAGCTGGAAAGAAAAAGAAATTGTTACCCCGGATAACATTGACTATATATCAGATAATGTAATTTCTTTTTCAAAAAAATATTCGATATCAGCTCAGTCTTTGGTTAAACCAGAAGACAAAGATGCAATAAGAAAAGATAGCATTCTTTATATTCTGGATGAAAATTCGGATGCAAAAGCAATTGTTTCTGCTTTAGAGGAGGGAGATAATTATAAGTCGAATTTAGATGACAGTGGTACTATAAAATTATATTCGCGTGTTTATTATGGGAAGAGGAAAGGTAAACTAAATCAACTATATATATATATGACATCTTTTAATGGGGGTTATAGTATGAAGGGGGCTAATGGGACTATTATTAAAAAGCACTTTGTTAGATATTCACAAAGTGGCTTTTCAGAAAAGACAGGCGGTTTGATTGATCAAATTAAAGAAAGTCCTGCGTATAGTCCAAGTAAAAAAACATGGTCCATAACACCACCTTCTAATTGGGTTGCGGTTTATCCTCAATCGGGAATGGGCGACGTTGGTTGTACGTACATCATTAAGTATCAGCGTCCTAATGGAAAAACATTTAAGCATAAGTTGGTTAATCATATCAACATGTAACAAATGCTTTAAATTAGGTGATCATATTAAAAGTCGGGAATTTATATGCTCTTATTTTTTTAATATTATAAATCCTAATTATTAAAAGATTTATTATATGAATTATTAAAAATATTTGATATCTTTATAGAAAGGCGATTGTTTTGTAAATTATATAAAAACTGTCTTGAAAGATTAGACTGGATCATTCTATATTAATTTACTACAAATAATCGCCTTTTCTTTTTTGCACGGTGAAAGGCGTTGATATTATGAGGAATCGTAATGGTATAATAATTCTGTTATTAATTGCATGTGTTTTTATAGCAATAATATTCTTTGTTTTGCATTTCCCTTCATCCACAGAAAGAATTTCAGGAAAAGAATGGATTGCGACATATCAGGATAATACTACACACCGTAAGTTAGAATTAGAGTACATCGGAAAAGATATTTTAATTTCTTCAATAAATATCAGAATAGAATCTGGATTATATAAAGAAACGTTACGCGAAGACTATGATACAAATACATTTTTAATAAGCGGTAAAAAAATAGAGTTTGATTTAAGTGATATAAAGCAAATGAGTGAGAGAATAGAAATTACAATAAAATATAATGATGCAACAGAAAAAATAATTATATAATAAAAGATGAGGACAAATATTTCAATGCGAGAAGACTGTTGTAGTCTTTCATATACTAAATTATTACCATGTTTCAATAAATTGTTATTTCCGTAAAAAAGATATATCATATTAACACAGACAGAGATGTACTGTATACGCTTGGAAACTGATACTTTGTATTAAATGTATTGTAAGTACGTCAGTCAAATGGGAAAAGCAGCTGTTTAACAGCTGTTTTTTTTGTTTATGCGGCTTTTTATAAATATATCATTCATTTCTTATTTTCTGAAAAATGTTCCGATACAATCCTCTTTCTCTTTATTTCAAAGAAATCATTTCTTTTATTGAAGTGCAAAATCCTTTTTTTCTCATATTAATATCGGAAGAAAGATAAAGGAGGTATGATCATTGACAAAAGAAGACTTCAGACTTCAAATGAGAATAACCAGAAACGCTTATATGCGAGCAAAGAAAAAAGAGGATGCGTTATACAATCTGCTGGAAAAAGAGTTCGATACAGATAATGCGGAGAAGCTACATGAAACTATTTCGCGTTATTTGTTATATGGCGAATGCGATTTTGATTCGTTATGGGAAGAACTGCAGGCATGACCTGATTCGTCCGATCTATCTCAAATAAAATAAGAAAGGAAAAAATCATGGAAAATGGAAAAAGCGTATTACAATTAAATAAATTAGTTTTTGATGAAATCAAATTCAAAAGATTGGGACTTTATTCTGATAAAAAGTTAGGGTTGAAATTCAAATCGACTATTTCTCAGCGAGGGAACGATGACTTGTATAAGGTTACATTATCTGTCGAAGGCAATAAGCCAGAAGAATATATTTTTGAAATATCTTTAACTGGATATTTCGCTATTGTCGACAAAATTCAAGACGACTTAAAAACGGATCTGCTTCAAAAAAGTGCAGTCGCCATCCTGACGTCTTATTTAAGAAGCGAGGTATCCCTTTTAACGGCGCAGCCGGGAGTAGAACCAGTTGTTTTACCACCATTTAATCTTAATAGTTCTAAAAGTTGGAGAAAATTATGGAAATAAAAGGCATGTCTTATAAAACGAAAATAAAATCAATATTGGAAAAATACATGGGATCACAGGAAAGTGATATCTTAATTTTAGATTCACAAGCAGAATCCCAAATAAAGCAGAATGAAAAGAGTCCAGATAATGTATTATTCTATGATGCAGATAACTCATCTGAATTGCAGTAAGCCAATGGATGAAGGATTACAGGTCTTATTTCTTTACCTTTTTGTCATCTGAGGAATATTATTCTTTTTGCTCCCCAAATGAAAATTTCTATTTTCGTCATATTATTTATGAGCGTAGAAATCCTATATGGGTTGAAAACGCGAACTTCATACATTTTTTTCCTTTCAGCCCGCCTCATAAGAGGCGGGTCTTTTATTACCTCTCAGAATTACTTTCCAATCCCCGTGAACTACTTTTATCATATTAATTCCAAGGAGGTGTTATTTATGGCATACATAATTTTATTTTTGATGAAAATGTTTCGATTATATAGATAAGCGCACACCCCGTCTACAATCTATGATTTAGGCGGGGTTAGCGTCCTTGGCTCTTAATGTACGCCGCTATGACCGCATGCGTCCGGTCACTCACGGAACATATGAAGTAACTGTCCGACCAGAAATATGGCTTCCAGTAATAAGGCTTCAGTTCCTCGGCAAACTCTTTACGCAGATGCCTGGATGTCACGGTCTTATAGTTGTTCACCAGTTTTGAGAGCTGCACCTGCGGTTTCGCTTCAAACAATATATGGATATGATCTTTGTCCATGTTGACTTCATGGATCTCACATCCCCAGCATTCTTCTATGATGTACTGAGTCAATCCTGTGAGCCGTTCCTTTATCCTCCCCACCAATACGGGATGCCGGTATTTTGTCACGACAACTAAATGGTACTCCAGAAGATAACAGCTGTGTCTGTTCGTTTTATATAATGGTTTATCCATTGACGACTCTCCTTTACAACTAATGGTAGGTATAGTATACTGTATCTATCATGAATTGTAAAGGATGCCGGGAAAGGAGGAAGTGCTATGGCTATCGTATCTTACGGCTTAAAGATCACAAATGCATACCATGTGTTCGATGCGACGCTGCGGATCTACCGTGCTGCCGTGAGGTACCTGATGGATATCGCTGACCTCCATTATGGAGACCTCCTTCCCCTTACCGGGTATATCACGGCAAACGGAAAGACCGTCACCGCACAGCAGCACCGCCAACAGTATATGGAACGGCTGGTCCACAGCACAAAGAGCCATCCTGCGGAGTACCCGAAGTTCGACCGGGACTTTTACAAGTTCCCGTCCTACCTGCGCCGGGATGCCATCAATACTGCAGTAGGCAATATCCTCGCCTACCATTCCCAGCTTAAAAACTGGGAAGACGGGGGCAGGCAGGGAAAGCGGCCATCCTTAAAACGGAACCCTCTGGCTATGCCCTGTTTTTACCGGGGGAACACCTACCTGCAGGACGGGACCTCGGTGTGCCTGAAACTGTTTGACGGGCATGATTGGGTCTGGAAGGATGTAAGGGTCCGGGAGACCGACTGGAAGTATGTATGCCGGCAGATGGCCGGATGGTCGGCAAAGCCTCCGGTCCTCACCAAACGGGGGCACCGGTATGAGCTGCGGGTCGCCTATACCCTGGCGAACAAGAACCTCCCGAAGTATAAAAAAGATAAGGATGTCACCACCGTCCTTGGGGTGGATCTCGGTATCAATACTGATGCGGTATGTTCAGTCGTACAAAAAGATGGAACTGTCACCGGGCAGCGTTTTATCGACAGCCCGGTAGAAAAAGACCGGATGGATGGACTGTTGAACACCGTGAAGAAGGCACAGCAGCAGGGGAACCGTAAAAACCCGCGCCTGTGGCGCCTGATCAACCATTATAACGAAGCGATAGCGGTAAAGACAGCGGCTGCGATCGTCTCCTATGCAAAAGAGGCCGGCGT
The DNA here is from genome assembly GCF_002159465.1 of Eubacterium sp. An3. Lineage (NCBI taxonomy): Bacteria > Bacillati > Bacillota > Clostridia > Eubacteriales > Eubacteriaceae > Eubacterium > Eubacterium sp. An3. The sequence continues at coordinate 285 of NZ_NFIR01000018.1, read as the reverse complement.
GGATGTCATCGTGTTTGAACACCTCAAGATGCAGGGGAAGAAGCGCGGACCGAAGAAGCAAAGGCTGTCCCTGTGGAGAAAACGGGATATCCAGCGCCGCGTAAAGGAGATGGCAGCGCGGGCAGGGATCCGCGTCTCCTACATCTGCGCGGTGAACACCTCCCGTCTCGCTTATGACGGTTCCGGGAAGGTCGCGCGCGGGAAGGATGCGGGCTTTTCCTCCGCCAGCCTCTGCCGTTTTTCCACTGGGAAGGTCTACAACTGCGACCTTTCCGCTTCAAAAAA
>NZ_NFIR01000017.1:0-79405 GCF_002159465.1 Eubacterium sp. An3 | reverse complement strand
TCATCCGAAGAATCTCAAAAGGTGCTTCGTTCGACTTGCATGTGTTAGGCACGCCGCCAGCGTTCATCCTGAGCCAGGATCAAACTCTCAAATAAAATGCTTTCCTGTTCAGCCATGCGGCAGATGCGCGAAAATGTCCTGCGCAAGCTCGCTTGCAAGCAGGCCTTTTCGACAGATGCCATATGGCGCTCAGCCACATCGAGATGAAGGATGCTCCGCATCCGAAATCGAGATGCATGCTGAACAGGCATAATGTCTGTATCCAGTCTCAAGAACCACTGGTCCTTAAACTGCTCATTACTGTTGTTTAGGATTCGAACTTCGTTCTCTTCCATGGATCCCTCTCGCCGACATCACTCGCTTCAGGATCCGAATACTCAATTAAATTGAACGTTCGAGGTTGTTTTGTTATTCAGTTATCAACTTGCTGTTTGCTTTACCAAAAAAGCTTCTGTATTTTATCACATTGTTTTGAACTTGTCAAGAACTTTTTTCATTTCTTTTTTCAAGTTTTTCTCAAAACTTTGTTTTTTATAAGCTCTTTTCGCGAGCAACTGTTGTATTATATCACACTTTTGAAGTTTGTCAAGAACTTTTTTGAAATATTTTTACGAAATTCTTTCATTTCTCTTTCAAAATTGGTTTCTTCGTGTGCAACGAAAAGTATGATATCACAATGTTCTATGTGCGTCAAGCATTTTTTTGATATTTTTTGCAACGCAATATTTAGTATGAATTTTCTTCCATTTTAAGAATTTCATACTATTTTTTCATTTCTCAGAAAAAGGCAGGAAAAAGATTGATGATGTTTTGTCAATCTTTTATCCCTTTGCTTCATCATTCTTATATAGAAACACGCTTTTTTATCTCCACTGAAATAAAACTGTTCTATATTTCCTGATTTTTTTCCGAAGTTTTTTTCTGAAATTCCTTCTCCATAATTTCAAGCTGTTCTCCTACTATATCAAAGTGCTTCTGCATGGCAGAGCTGCCGCCCACAAAGTCTTTGTCCACCAAAGCATCATAAATATTCCAATGAGAACGCTGCAGAGCTTCTGCGCGCCCTTTTTCTTCCATTATCTTTACACGAAAATCTACGATGAACCGGTTCATGAAGTTTCTGAGCATAGAATAATAGAGGATAATCAGCCGGTTATGCGAAGCAGCTATCAAGCGATTATGGAACTCTGCGTCCAGCTTTGCGCTCTCTTCCGGATCAATGATCTCATCCATTTTCAGAAGGACCTGATGTATTCCTTCTATTTCTTCCGGACTTGCCTGATTCATTGCCAGCTTCAGCGCCACCGTTTCATAACCCATTCGAATATGATACACTTCCGTATAATTAATATTCTGAAGAGACATAACCATATTTATAAAAGTCGTCATATATTCCTGCGGTTCACACCGTACATAATTGCCGCTGCCCTGCCTGCACTCCAGCAGACCGTTGATTTCCAGCATGTGCATGACTTCCCGAATGGAATTACGACTCACGTTAAGCTGCTCCGCAATTTCTCTCTCCGGGGGAATCTTATCATTTAATTTCAGCTCTCCTGACAGAATCTGTTCTGAAAAATGATCAAACACATACTGGTATGCCTTTTTATCCTCTTTTTTATAACTTATATAGCTTTTGTACTCTTCAAAATAATCCATGTTGACCTCCTGCAATCCTTTTCACGGTGCTCTTCGCAAGTTCTTCCATTTTAAAAGATTCCCCTGGATTTTTCAAGCAAAAAAAGGCAAGAATACTGTTGTGTAAAAAAGCAGACCGCCGTTCAACATAAAAAGACAGGCCTGCTGCTCATCTGCAGGCCCATCCTTAAAATGTGAAAAATGAATTCCACATTAAGCAAACATATTTATTCCGGTTTTTTTACCATGACGGAAACTCCATCCGGTATAACAGCGATATGGGCGTCTCTTCCCTTTTCCTGAAGCGCCATTTTCAACGCTTCATTTACATCCGCCGCCACCTGGAATCCCATTTCCTGCGCCATTTTCCGATACTGCTCGCACATCACATAGATTACTTTATGCTGCATGAGAATCCGGCACTGAATCTGGTATTCCCACTGATCCGGTTTTGTCTCATCCTGCGGCACTTTAAGAATTTCTTCCATTAAGTCCGCCGGGCTGGAACAATTTTTCAAAGCCTCATAAAATCCTTCTCCCCCATGACCGTCGCCGCAATTGGATACCATAATGATAATTCCATCGTCCTTCGCCGCTGCCTCTGCAGCCGTCATTCCTTTTACAGACTGGTACATATTCTGATCCAGCGGATATCCTCCGTTGGTCGCAATGGCAATATCCGCCGCACGTTTAGGCGTCACCTGGCAGTAGTTCTCCAGAAAACGGCATCCTGCTTCGTGTGCTTCAATGGCGTCGCCCGCCACGGCATGCACCACTTTTTTATCAGCGTCAATGACTGCATTTACTATATATCTTTGATTTGCCATCCGGCTTGCCGCAATCATGTCTTTATGTATTGGATTGTTTTCAAGAATCCCCGTCCGGCTGTACGGAGAATCAATAAATGCAGAGCAATGGTTACCGAGTACCGTCACTTTACTGGATACGCCTGGCAGAACGCTTTTTCTTCCGCCGGAAAAACCGGCGAAGAAATGCGTTTCTATGAACCCCTCACTGACCAGCAGATCTGCCTCTGCCGCTACTTTATTGATCAGCAGCGGAGCTCCGGACGGCAAAACGCCAATATTTACCATAGCATTCATATCCTGACTGTCATGAATGACAATATTCTCTTTCTCCACGATATCTTCTCCGAACTTGCCAATAAGCTCTTCTTTTGTGGTAGCCCGATGAAAACCGGTGGCGATCAGGAGAGTAATCTTTGCTTCCGGATTTCCTTCTCTGATCTCTTTGAGCATAAACGGAATAATGTGTTTTGTCGGCACCGGCCTTGTGTGGTCGGAACAGATAATCACCACATTTTCTTTGCCCGCGGCAAGCTCGGAAAGTTTCGGGGAACCGATAGGATTCGCCATCGCTTCAAGCACGATCTCGTCCTCTGTTCTATCATTTTTGGACATGGATTCGATGGAGGAGGTCAAAATCTCATAATCCAGTCCATCATCCAAATGCAGCATCATGCCCGTTGTAGAAAAAGGCAGTTTTATATCCATGCTATACCAACTCCTATTTTACTCCCATCCATCCGGAAATTACCATCATCTGAACTTCTGAAGTTCCTTCGTAAATTTCCGTAATCTTGGCGTCACGCATCATTCTCTCAATCGGATAATCTTTTGTGTATCCATAGCCGCCATAAAGCTGCAGGCAGCGTGTTGTAACGTCCATGGCATTTCTGGAAGCCACAAGCTTAGCCATGGCTGCTTTATGTGAAAACGGTTCATGATCGTCTTTTGCACATGCAGCCTGATAAACAAGAAGTTTTGCCGCTTCTGTGCTGGCGCGCATTTCCGCCATCTCAAACTGTGTATTCTGGAATTGAGAAATTCTGCGTCCAAACTGTTTTCTTTCAGTGATATATTTTGTTGTTTCTTCCAGAGCGCCTTCTGCAATACCAAGAGCCTGGGCAGCGATACCGATCCGTCCGCCGTCAAGAGTCATCATGGCATATTTGAATCCTTTGCCAGGTTCTCCTACGAGATTTTCTTTCGGTACGATACAATCCTCGAATACCAGCTCACATGTAGAGGATGCACGGATTCCCAGTTTATCTTCATGTTTACCGATAGTGAATCCCGGATAACCTTTTTCCACTATAAAAGCAGAGATTCCCTTTGTTCCCTGAGATTTGTCTGTCATGGCAAGCACAAAGAATACATCAGCCGCACCTGCGTTGGTGATAAAGATTTTTGAACCATTTAACACCCAGTGATCTCCGGCGTCCACAGCGACTGTCTGCTGACCGGAAGCATCCGTTCCTGCATTCGGCTCAGTCAGTGCAAATGCGCCAATCCACTCACCGGAACAAAGTTTCGGCAAATATTTCTGTTTTTGCTCTTCAGTACCGAACTGATAAATAGGTGTACAACATAACGAAGTATGGGCGGATAAAATTACGCCGGTGGATGCACAGTATTTACTGATTTCCTCTACCGTCTGGATATATGCAAGCGTATCCATTCCGGATCCGCCGTATTCTTCCGGGAAAGGAATTCCCATAAGTCCCATTTCCGCCATCATTTTTACATTTTTCATCGGAAATTCTTCTGTACGGTCAATTTCTGCAGCCAAAGGTTTTACCTCATTTACCGCAAATTCATGGACCATTTCCAATATATCTTTGTGCTCTTCATCCTGTCTGAAATTCATTTTCATTCCTCCTGGTTCAATTTTGTCTGAATTATAACCATATCCTTTTTGAATCTGACTCGTAATTATTTTTATCGTACTAGAAATTATCCGCCAGATTTATGTTTTCCCGCAGAAGCGGGTAGTTACCTGCCAGTTATGCTTTTTGCGCCTGAAATGCTGCGGTCAGCGCAGGAACAACTTCATTTAAGTTTCCAACGATTCCGTAATCTGCCACATCAAAAATAGGTGCATCCGGATCTTTATTGACAGCCACAATAGTATCTGCCCCGGAAATACCTGCCACATGCTGGATGGCTCCGGAAATACCAATAGCAAAATACAACTTCGGCGCAACATTTTTACCCGACTGCCCCACCTGATGTGCATGAGGCATCCAGCCTGCGTCAACAACCGCACGGCTGCAGCCGACTGTAGCTCCCAGAACGTCTGCCAGTTCTTTTAAGATAGCAAAGTTTTCTGCGGAACCTACGCCGCGTCCTCCGGAGACGATGATTTCTGCTTCCTCCAGATTAATGGATTCTGCCACTTCCTTCACTCTTTTTGCCAGAGAAGTACGGATTTCTTCCGGAGCAACCGCAATATCTTCTTTTACAATCTCACCAGTTCTATTCTCATCGTACGCGCCCTTCTTAAACACACCCGGACGAACGGTACCCATTTGCGGGCGATTGTCCGGACACATGATCGTTGCCATGAGGTTACCGCCGAAAGTCGGACGAGTCCATGCCACATTGCCGGTTTCCTCATCAATGTCAATACCTGTACAATCTGCGGTCAGACCTGTTTTTAAACGACAGGAAACTCTTGGACCCAGATCACGTCCGTTATTGGTAGCTCCAATCATCAGTGTTTCCGGTTTATATTTTTCCACCAGGGCCGTAAGCGCTTTTGCAAAAGCGTCCGTGGTATACATTTCATATTCTTCCCTGTCCACGATGATCGCAGAATCCGCGCCATAGCAAATGGCGTCTTTTGCCACATTTTCTATATTATTACCGATGACAACGGCGACAAGTTCACAGCCTTTTGTCTCCGCCAGCGGTTTTGCTACATTTAACAGTTCGTAACCGACATTTTTCGGTTTGCCACATTCTGTCTCAATAAAAACCCATATATTCTTATAATCCGTGAGATTACTCATTTTTCAGTCCTCCTTACAAAATCTTTGCATCGTAAATCAGTTTCACAACCTGCTCTGCCGCATCTGCCGCTTCCAGATCCTGCAGCTTCACGCCGTTTTTCTCCTTTACAGGCGTATAGGTCTTTTTCACTTTCGTAGGAGAACCGTTTAATCCGCAGCGGGAAAGGTCGATGGCCGGGATATCGTCTTCTGTCAGCACCGGTATCTCCTTTTTCTTTGCCGCCATCTTACTTTTGATCGTCGGATATCTAGGCTCGTACGGCAGTTTCACAACCGTCACAACCGCCGGAAGCTTAGTGGAAATCATGTCGTAACCTTCGTCATATTCTCGTTTCACCTGAATCTCGCCATCTTCTTCCACAATATCGAGGGCGTAAGTGATCTGAGGAAGATCCAGATGCTCTGCAATCTCCGGTCCCACCTGGGCAGTATCTCCATCTACAGCCTGCTTACCGCAGAGGATCAGATCAAATTTCAGTCCTTCCTTCTCTTCCACCACTTTGATGGCTTCCGATAAAATGTAACTTGTTGCCAGTGTGTCGGAACCACCGAATTTTCTGCTGGAAATCAGATATCCGGCGTCAGCTCCCACAGCCAGACAGCTCTTGATAGCTTCTTTTGCCTGTTCCGGTCCCATAGAAATAACAACAACTTTTCCGCCCAGTTTCTCTTTCAGACGCACGCCCACTTCCTGTGCGTAGGTGTCAAAAGAATTGACCACGCTCGGAACTCCTTTACGAACCAAAGTATGTGTAACCGGATCTACCTTGATTTCATTGGTATCAGGTACTTGTTTGATACAAACACAAATATTCATTCTATTTCCTCCTATTTCTTACAGACGATAGCACACCTTGCCCGGATTAAGAATCATCTTCGGGTCAAAGACACGTTTGATACCTTCCATGAGCGCCATATTAGTCTCGCCTACGGATTCCACCAGATATTTCACCTTGCCGGAACCAATACCGTGCTCTCCGGATACCAGGCCGCCGCAATTGGTTGCTTCTTTATAAATAATGTCAAAGAATTTATCCACTCTCTTTTTGAACTCTTCTTCTTCCAGATCATTGGAGCACTGATAAATGTGCAGATTACCGTCGCCGGCATGTCCGAAAGATTTAATCTCCAGTCCGCATTCTTCTCCTGTTTTATTCACAAACGCAAGATATTCCGCAATCTTATTGACAGGAACCACAACATCACATTCATCAAGAAGTTTTGTCTCTTCCATGATAGCTTCCAGGAAAGAGGATCGTGCCGCCCATGCGTCTTTGATCTTTCCAGGAGTATCTGCAACAAGTACATCCATGGCTCCCGCTTCCAGAACCAGCTCCGCCGCTTCTTCAATCAGCGCATCCACCTCATCTTCACTCTTGCCGTCCAGTGTTACAAGAAGATATGCCCCAATCTGTGTTCCCTCCAGCTCCTGCGGAAATACAGATTTCCCAATGTAACGTTCAGAGGACAAAACAATTTCTCTTTCCATGAACTCAATCGCCTGCGGATCCATGTGCGCCATCTTAAACTTCGGCACGGTGGAAAGAGCCGTATCAAGGTCCTCAAATGGAATAATAAGGGAAGCCACCACCTTAGGCGCCGGGATAATTTTCAGCGTAAGTTCAGTGATGATACCAAGCGTTCCTTCAGAACCGATCATCAGATTCAGCAGAGAATATCCGGAAGATGTTTTGGATACCGTAGCACCGAGATGAGTGATCTCACCGGTAGGAAGAACTACGGTCATGGCACGGACATAATCTCTGGTAGCTCCATATTTGACCGCGCGCATACCGCCGGCGTTGGTTGCCACGTTACCGCCTACGCAGGCAAATTTTTCGCCCGGATCCGGCGGGTATAACATTCCTCTGGACTGACAGTCTTCCGCCAGATCATTTAACAGGACGCCTGCTTCGATCTCAACTACGAAATTTTCCATATCATAAGAAATGATTTTATTCATTTTGGAAATGTCAATGAGAACTCCTCCGTAAAGAGGAACCGCGCCGCCGGCGAGACCTGTACCGGCTCCTCTCGGCGTTACAGGAATATTATTGTCATAGCAGATTTTCATGACAGCCGCTACTTCCTCTGTGGAACGTGGCTGCACTGCCATATCCGGCATATGTGTACCGTAAATCGGCATCTCATCCTTGGCGTAATCCGGATTAATGTCTTCACCAAGAAAAACATTCTGGCAAACGCCTTTAATCTGTTCGATAATTTCCGGTGTCAGTTGATTATACATATTTCTACCTCCCTAAGTTTATTTTCAGAAGCTGCAGACAGCTTCCTCACATTCATTACTACAGTCCGATCACTGTTCCGGCAAAACAGATGATGCCTGCCAGCACAACGTAGATCACAAAATATTTAAAAACAGATCGTAATATTTTACTTTCGGAGCCAACGGCGTTAATTGCTCCTGCTCCGATGGCGATTCCCTGCGGGCAAATCATTTTTCCAATTCCGGCTCCCATCACATTAGCCGCTGCCATCCAGGACGGATTCAGTCCCAGCGAGAGAGCTGTCTGACTCTGCAGACCGCCGAACAGTACGCATGTGGACGTGCCCGATCCGGTAACAAATGCTCCGAGCGCTCCGATAAGCGGTGAAATCAATGGATAGAACGGGCCGGTCGCCACCACCAGCATATTGGCGATATCGGAAATCATTCCGCTGTATCCCATTACTTTAGCTGTCGCCATAACGCTGCAGATAGTGAGAATCGTTTTCCAATATTTCTTTAAAGTTTCTCCCAAAACCCGAAGCATGGTCCCCGCCGACGCCTTCTGAATGAATCCTCCGATAATTGCCGCAATAAAAATCATAACCCCCGGCGTATTAATCCAGCTGAAAGTCAGGGTGCTGCCTCCCTCGCCGGCATAAACCACTACCGAAGTAGCAATGCCTGCAATAAGATTATGTATTGGCGGACAGAGAGTTGATGTAAATATCAGAAGGAAGAAAATAAGGATGAACGGACTCCATGCCTTCACACCTTCCGCCACGCTGAGTCCCGCGCTTCTATCGTCTTCTTCCAGCATAATCGCATACTCTTCTTCCGGATTTTTATTCAAAAATCTCGCCGCCGCAACCATACATACCAGCGAAATAATCGAGCCGATGATATTAGGCAGTTCACATCCAATAACCTGAGCCGCAATAAACCACGGTACGGTGAAAGACAGCGCTGCGATAAGCGTCATAGGAAATACTCCTTTCAACGCTTTTATGCCTTTTCCCATAATGCATACCATGAAAAACGGCGATAAGAACGTGAGAATGCATTGAATCAACGCCACGTCGCCCGAAAGCGGCAAAACATCAAGGCCAGTTACCGATGCGAGAGTTACTGTCGGCACTCCCACAGAACCAAACGCCGTCGGCGTTGAGTTCACCACCAGACACGCCAGTACCGCGCGCATCGGATCAAGCCCAATTCCCACCAGCATGGAAGCCGGTATGGCAACCGCCGTTCCAAAACCAGCCATTCCTTCCATGAAATTGCCAAAGCCCCATCCGATAATAAGTAAAAGAACCCGCTCATCCACAGAAACCCCCGCCAGCATTTTTTTGATAGCTTCCATAGCTCCGGTTTCCAGCGTCAGATTATAGGTGAATAAAGCTGCTACAATGACAAGACAGATTGGCCACAGTGCGTTCAGAACACCTTCCAGTCCCGCTGTAAGGGTATTGACCACACTCAGTTTCCAATAAAATACTGCGAGCACCGCCGTAAGTAACAGAGCAGCCACACACGCTTTATGACCTGCAATTTTTAGCACACTCAGCGCAATGACCAGCCACAAAATCGGCAGAACCGCGAAAACAAACCTCAAAAACAACAATTTAATCTCCTCCCTTAATGGGTCACCCAATCTTTATGATTCAATTATATCATTTATCCATTTTTATGCAATACCCTTTATTTTTTTCGGCATTTTTACAGATTTTTGGACATATTTTTTAGTATTAATTTATATATTGGGTTGTCCAATCACGAATTAACATGCGTTAACAGTTGCACACATCACGTCAAAAACCAATTATTTACCTTCCATCATTAAAAAAATAGCATTTTCTTTCAAACCCTTTCAGCACAGCAAATTCATATGTATTTTTTTGTCATTTTCCCTATTGACAAATCGTAACGATATAAAAATTGATTCGTCTGCAGAGATTCTCCAGGAATAAAAAATGCAGGGAAAACATAAGTTTTCCCTGCAGACAGGCATTCAGATACTATTTTCTCTTATTTATTTTTTCTCGCTGACTTGAACGATTCCACACGTACAGCATCTCTGCATTGGCAGCGCTGTATCATCATATTACAAGAAGAAGTGTTCCCGCCACGATCATGATGAGTCCCAGCAGTCCTTTTCGGCTCAGTTTTTCCCGGAAGACAATATAAGAAAATACGATGGTAACAACGATGCTCAGCTTATCCACCGGAACTACCACGCTGGCCGGTCCGGTCTGTAAAGCGCGGTAGTAGCACAGCCAGGAGCCTCCGGTGGCAAATCCGGACAGAATCAGGAATATCCAGCTGGTGCGGTCAATCTTTTTCACATCGGACATCTTTCCGGTGACAGCCACCACCAGCCACGCCATAATCAAAACCACGATGGTACGGATGGCGGTTCCGAGATTGGACTCCACGCCTTCAATCCCCACTTTTCCGAGAATAGAGGTAAGACTGGCAAAGAAAGCGCTCCCGAACGCATAGAGCAGCCAGACAAGACCTCCGGTTTTGTCAGTCTGCACATCGGCCTTCTTTTTCTCGATCATCAGCAGGGTACCCGCTCCGATCAAAACCATACAGACAACCTTTAGAGCCGAGATCTCCTCCCCCAGAAAGATAAAAGCCAGCAGCATAGTGAGCACCACGCTTGATTTATCCACCGGCGTCACTTTGTTGATATCACCGATCTGCAGCGCGTGGAAATAACACAGCCAGGACGCGCCTGTGGCAAGTCCGGACAGCACCAGAAAAACAAGAGTCCGTGGTGCAATCTCCGTGATTCCCGACTGGCTGCCCACCACAAAGACCATCAGCCAGGAAAATAGCAAAACAACCACCGTGCGGACGGCAGTCGCCACGTTGGAATCAATGTTTTTGATACCGCATTTTGCCAGTATCGCCGTGACACCGGCAAAAAATGCTGAGCCAAAAGCAAACAACAACCACATAAGTATTCATCCTTCTTTCCGTTTCTTTATTTATTCTCCGACGGCATCAATTGCCGAATCACAAGGCTGCTGCGCCCGGACACGCTGCGCAAAGCGCGCTCCGCCTGATTCCGGTCTGCCGCACGCACGTACAGAACAAGACCGCGAGGGGCGCCGCCAAAAGCATGTCTGTGGCATTTCTTCAGAACTGCGCCTTGGAGAACAATCTCCTTCATCCGTACATTTCCGGCAAAAGCCTCGGCGCCGATGGCACGCAACGCTTTTCCGAATACGACGGTCTTCAGCCTGCGGCAGCCTGCCAGTCCCCGGTCTTCCACATATGACAGCGAATCCGGCAGATACAGCTTCCGCATATGCCTGCATCCCTCCAGGGCACGGTCGCCGATTCCCTCCACTCGGTAATAATAGTCCCCCAGTTTTACCCGTTCCGGAAGGGTGAGACTCACGGCCTTCTCATCTGCATATCCGGTGCAGACGACCGTTCCGTTTTTCACAGACGGGTTCACGATCCGGTATGTCCCTCTGCCGCTGGACACTTCCTTTCCCACCGGATTGGAAAATGTCCATCCCGCATGGATATGACAGCTTCTTTCCACCTGCTGCGACGTCTCCGACCAGAAGAGGTCGTACCCTTTCTTTTTGATGTCCGGAAATGTGAGGGCGTCCCCGTAATGATGGGTCTCCTCCTGCAGGAGCTCTTCCCCGTCATAAAATGCAACGGTATACTCGTTATAGACGGATCTGAACACGGCATAAATGTCCACATTTTCTGTTATGCATTCCGGCTCCTCGCTCCATCTCTCAAACTCGTAGTGATACACCATATCCGTTTCTTTCGCCGGCGCTGCCGGCGGATGCATTTTTTCCCCGTACTGCACCTGCTCCTCTTTGAGCAGCGAACCGTCTTCGTGGAAAAAACGCACCGTAAACACCTTTCTCCTAGGTTCAAAAACCGCCTTGGCTCTGGTGTCCCCCTCGATGCAGTCAAGCGGACAGCTCCACCCGGCAAATGTATACTCGTATTCTTCATCCGACGGCTTCTCCGGCCGAGGCTCCGCCTTTGCCGGACTGCCATAGGCCACACTTTCCATACCCAGGAGTCTGTCGTTCTCATGAAAGTACATGACCAGATACTTCTTCGGCACTTCCTTATAAACCGCCTTCACCACCAGATTATCTGCCACCTGAGAAAAGTCCGTGGTCCAGCCGGCAAACACAGTCTCATGATGCTCCGTCTCGCCTTTCTTCGCCGGAACTTCCGGGGGACTCGCCGCCTCCCCTTCCGGCACAAAAGAAGTCTTCAGTACGTTGCCGTCCTCATCCTGAAATACGACGATATATTTCTTTTTGGAATTCTTTTTTACAGCCATGATTCGTCTCTTTTCTTCAATGAAATGTATTGTCCCTCACAGTATAATCCAAAAAAAAGCTTCCGGCAATAGAAGCCGAAAGCTTTTCCTGGATTATTATAATCTTCTCCATGTTTTATGCATATATGCTCCAGTTTTATTTACACACATCCGCATACTGTCCGTCTGTAAGCCGCAGCAGATCTTCTGGAGCGCAGGCAATTTGCGTACCGATCTTACCCCCGCTCACCATGATGACCGGCTGTTTTTCCGCCGTCTCATGGTACGTGGTTCGGTAAGCCTTTTTCATGCCCACCGGAGAACAGCCTCCCCGGATGTATCCAGTCACTTTATTGATATCTTTCACATGAATCATTTCCACGGATTTGGCTCCCACAGCCTTTGCTGCCTTTTTCAAATCCAGTTCTTCTGCCACTGGTATTACAAAGACAAAGTATTCTTTTTTGTTGCTGACGGTCACCAGCGTTTTAAATACCTGCTCCGGGTTCTGCCCGGTGAGTTCCGCCACGGTGACGCCATCCACTGCTTCCTTACCATGAGGATAAAATTTCGCTTCATAATCTATCTTTTCTTTTTCAAGAATACGCATAACGTTGGTTTTTGTCTCTTTCATGATTGTCGCTCCTTATCGTTTTATATTAGCATACCCTATTTCCGCTGCCTTCGCCAGTCCTTCTTTAAAATTCCGCACGTACTCTTTTGCCGTTTCCAGATTGTAGTCCGAGTCTTCCATCAGCTCAATAAAATGTGTTCCGACGATACAGCCGTCTATAGTATCCATGAAACCGTCCACATCGTCGGCGGTGCGGATGCCGAATCCCATCATGACGGGGATCTTGGAGGCGGCCTTTACATTTTCCAAGTAGGCGCGGACATTTTTGTGGAAGTCCGCGGCCTGGCCGGTGACGCCCATGGAGGAGACGCAGTACACGAAGCCCCGGGCGTTTTCGAGGATCATCGGGATGCGATCTGCGGAGACCGGAGCCACCAGTTGAATAAGAATCGGGGCATTTTCCACCCGGGCCAGGGCGTCAGACAATTCTTGCTGCTCTTCCTTTGGCAGGTCAGGAATGATCAGTCCGTCCACACCGACGGCGGCGCATTTTTCCACAAACGCCCCCACGCCGTAGTGAAGGATGGTATTGTAATACATCATGTAGACGATCGGCACCTGGCAGTCCCGGCGCACTTCTTCCACGGCATCGAATACCTTCTTCAAATTGGTGCCTTTGCAGATGGAGCGGTAGGAGGCGTCCTGGATGACCGGGCCGTCGGCGGTCGGATCGGAAAATGGAATTCCCAGCTCAATGACGTCGATGCCCGCCTCTGCCTCGGCACGGATTAACGCTTTTGTGCCTTCCATATCCGGGAGCCCGGCGGTCATGTATGTGATGAAGGCTTTCCCGCCAGTCTGCTGCAGTTCTCTCATTCGTTTCTCAATTCGATTTTCCATCTTATTTGTACCCCCTGTCTTTAAAATAATCTGCAATGGTGTGTACGTCTTTGTCACCGCGTCCGGAAAGGTTGACTATCATAATCTGTTCCGGCGCCATAGACGCTGCCTTTTTAAATGCGTAGGCCAGAGCGTGGGCGCTCTCGATGGCCGGGATGATTCCTTCTGCCATACACAGCTCCCGCAGCGCTTCCATGGCTTCATCATCAGTGATGGAGACATAATGCGCACGGCCGCTGTCATGGAGATAAGCGTGTTCCGGCCCTACGCCCGGATAATCCAGCCCCGCGGAGATAGAATGGGCAATCTGTACGTTGCCGTCCTCATCCTGAAGCAGATAGGAACGCATGCCGTGGAGGACCCCCGCCTGTCCCACGGAAAAGGCGCTGGCATGCTTTCCTGTCCCGATTCCGCAGCCAGCCGCTTCCACGCCGATCAATTCCACATCTTTTTCGTCGATAAACTCCGCGAACATGCCGATGGAGTTGGAACCGCCTCCCACGCAGGCGATGACGCAGTCCGGCAGCCGGCCTTCTTTCTCCAGAATCTGCCTTTTAGTTTCTTCGCTGATAACCCTTTGGAACTGCTTTACCATCTCCGGATACGGATGCGGGCCCACAGCGGAACCAATAATGTAGAAAGTATCCTCCGCATTTTTCGCCCAGGTGCGGATAGCCTCGTTGGTGGCGTCTTTCAGCGTTCGGCTGCCCGTCTTCACGCATTCCACCCGGGCGCCGAGCATTTCCATACGGAAAACATTGAGAGCCTGCCTTGCCATATCCTCTTCTCCCATGTACACTGTACATTCCATGCCGAAAAGAGCTGCGCCTGTGGCCGTTGCCACGCCGTGCTGTCCCGCGCCGGTCTCGGCAATGACCTTTTTCTTTCCCATTCGTTTTGCCAGAAGAATCTGTCCAATCACGTTGTTGATCTTATGAGCGCCAGTATGATTCAGATCTTCCCGTTTCAGATAAATTTTAGTCCCATATTTTTCCGACAATTTCTGTGCCAGATAAAGAGGCGTTTCCCGTCCCACATAATCTTTCAGGTAATATTCATATTCTTTGATAAATTCCGGATCTTTGATTGCCTCCCTGTATGCCTTTTCCAGCTCCTTTAAAGTATTCATCAAAGATTCCGCCACATATTGTCCGCCATATTCTCCATATTTTTTATTGTTCATAACTATGCACCATCCTTATTATTCTTTTCATTTTCTCCGGATCCTTGCCCCGGGTTTTTATTATCTTCTTCTCTTCTCCGGCACAGCGTCCGCCTTCGTCCGGATATCTGTCCTGGCCTCCATTTATGCCACCGGAATCCGGTTTTATATATTCCACCGCGGAGCTTACGTCAATACCGTCGGGATTTACCCGGATCATAGCCTCCTGCACATTTCCTTCATGGATACCGCCCGCCAGAAACAAAAGCCTGTCGTCTCTCTGTATCTGCTCCAGCAGCGACCAGTCAAAAGGGCTGCCGCTGCCGGGATCATGGGAATCAAAAATATAGCCCTCAATTTTATCAAGCTTCTGCATCCGGGTAAATTCATTCATATCGCTGACATTGAAAGCTCTCAATATAGGAATATGCACCGCGTCGTAGACTTCTTCAGCGAGGCTTCCGTGAATCTGAATATAATCAAATCCTGCCGTCTGAATTATCTCCACCTGTTCCACTGAGGGAGAGACCACCACCGCCACACTTTTTACCTTTTTGTCCAGAGATTCTTTCAGTTTTATCGCCCGGGCAATTTCCAGATTACGTTTGCTTTTAGGAAAGAAAAGAACAAATCCCGCCAGATCGGGAAGAAATGTGCTGGCGTACCTGACGTCCTGCTCCGTGGTCAGACCGCAGATTTTGATAAGTTTTCTTCGTGCTCTGCGCATCCCTATACCTCCTGGCCACAGTCATAAATTGATTTCCATTCGCCCGCCACTTCTTTCGGATGATCTGACAGCATAAATGCTCCTCCGATCAAAAGGGCGTCCACGCCGCACTGCCGGAGAAAACGGATATGCTCCCCGGTGGTCACTCCGCTTTCTGATACAAAAATTGTTTCTTCCGGCACCAAAGGCCGCAGCCGCCGGGTAGTCTCCAAATCAATTGTAAAATTTTTCAGATTCCGGTTATTGACGCCAATGATTTCGGGCTTTATTCTCAGCGCCCTTTTCATTTCCTCTTCATCATGAACTTCCAGAAGCACATCCATGTCAAGAGAATATGCCAGCTCATAAAATTCTTTCATCTGCTCATCGGTTAAAATAGCTGCGATTAGCAGGATGCAGTCGGCGCCGATAACCTTCGCCTCATAGATCTGATAGGCGTCAATGATAAAATCTTTCCGAATCATCGGCAGCGGCGTGATGCGTCGGATTTCTCTGAAATAATCCACATTTCCCAAAAAATGATCCTCTTCTGTCAGACAGGAGATTGCGTCCACGGAATTATTATAATCAGCGATCCGGTCAGCAAGTTTCATTGTCATAGTGATTTTCCCCATGCTTGGCGACGCCTTTTTAAATTCTCCGATGATGGACAGTCCGTCCCTGGCCAGAGCTTTGCGGAAGGAAATGCTTTTTCTGTCAGAAGCAAGAGCCATCCGCTTCATTTCTTTTTCCGGGACAGCCGCCTTATGTTCCACAAGCCGTCTTTTTTTATCTTTTACAATAGTGTCCAGTATCATAATGCTCCCCTTCCTTTGTCATAATTCAAAAAGTTTTCTATCATCTTTTTGCCATGTTCCGTGAACACCGACTCCGGGTGAAACTGGATGCCGACGACAGGATACCTCCTGTGCTCCATAGCCATGATTTCTCCGTCTTCAGTTCTGGCAAGTATTTCAAAATCGGGCGAAAGCGTTTTCTCATCCACCGCAAGAGAATGATATCTCGCCACCCGGACCGGATTGGGAATTCCCCGGAAGATTCCTCTGCCGGAATGTGTGATCAACGACTGTTTTCCATGCATCAGCGCTTTCGCATGAACAATTTCCGCACCAAAAGCGGCCCCTATACTCTGATGCCCGAGACAAATACCCAGAATAGGAATCTTATCATAAAACTTTCGCACCACATCTACGCAGATACCGGCGTCCTCAGGACTTTTTGGTCCAGGCGAAAAAACGATTTTTTCCGGAGACCGTTTTTTGATTTCATCCACAGTGATTTTATCATTGCGCACCACCTGAATATCTCTGTCGAATATTCCCATATACTGGTACAGATTATAGGTAAAGGAATCATAATTATCAATCAGCAATATCATAGATTTTCCTCCTTCACTAAAATTCGTGCAAGCGCCCGCACCTTATTGCAGCATTCCTGATATTCTTGTTCCGGATCGCTGTCGGCCACGATACCAGCTCCCGCCTGCATATATACCCGGTCGCCTTTTTTGATCATCGTCCGGATGGTGATGCAGAAATCCATATTACCGCCAAAATCCATGTAACCCACCGCTCCGCCGTACAGTCCTCTTCGCACACTTTCCAGCTCATCAATGATTTCCATGGCTCTCACCTTCGGCGCTCCGCTTAAAGTCCCCGCCGGCAGAAAGGCGCGAATCAGATCAACCGCCTGGTATTCCTGTTTTTTTCTTCCCTCCACGAAAGAAACAAGGTGCATCACATGAGAATATCGTTGTATATGCATAAAATCTTTCACTCTGACGCTTCCGAACTCTGCGATTCTTCCCATATCGTTTCTGGCCAGATCTACCAGCATAACATGCTCTGCCTTTTCTTTAGGATCATTGAACAAACTGGCTTCAAGGCATTTATCTTCTTTTTCGTCTCTTCCTCTCGGTCTGGTTCCCGCGATGGGGCAGGTGGTGACAACGCCGTCTTTGTGTCTGACAACCATTTCGGGCGAGCTTCCTATTATTTCAAAATCTCCAAAATTAAAATAATACAGATACGGGGATGGATTCATTTCCCGAAGTTTTTGGTAGAGAGTAAATCCATCCTGCCCGGTCTCAACAGTCCAGCGCTGTGACAGCACCGTCTGAAAAACGTGCCCTTCCCGTATATACTTTTTTATTTTCTCAACCTTTCCGCAGTACTCTTCCATCGTATCTGACCGATGAATAATCTTCCCGTCAGTCTCCTGTTCATCTGTCATTTTTACTTTTTCTGTTTTTGCCAGCGCCTTTCTTATCATTTCCTCCAGTCTGGAAACAACGCTCTTTTCTCCTTCCTCACTATTTTCTTCCAGAATCACGGCGGTCATGGTTTCCGCTACATGATCAATGGAAAGGAATTCAGTAACCAGCATAAGCTGAATAGTATCGATACCGATTTCGTCATCATTATGATCCGACAAATCTTCCTGATACCGGACAAAGTCATACCCAAGGGCTCCCACAAGTCCTCCGGAAAACGGAAGCGGCGCACCTTCGCAGGAAATCTCAAAACTGTCAAAATATTCTTTCAGCGCCTCGGCAGGGTTTCCCGGCACGACCAGCTTGCTGCCGTCTCTGCGGTACACGGTCAACTGGCTGTTCTCCGTCCGGATGACAGCCTCCGGTTCTCTTCCCAGAAAAACATACCGGTCATAATTTTTGTCATAGCTCTCCAGCAGAAAGCCCTTGTCATCCCCGACAAAATTGCTGTAAACGTCCACTGCCGTCTCCTCGATGAGGCTGACGGTCTTGGTGTAAACTTTGAAGATTCGTTTCATGGCTGCTCCTTTCCCTGATGGGGAGATGCTGGCGCTCAGCCGCTGGCCGGATTTTTTCCAACAAAAAAGTCCCTGACTTATCAAATAAGTCAGGGACGAAATATCCGCGGTGCCACCCTAATTAATCATATACAGATTTCCCTCTGATGTGCCGGTTCTCTGTCCACTTCAGATACTATGCGAGCCGGAACAACGGTCAGTCTGCAATATCATTCACTCTTATTCTGATACGGACCTTATAGTCGATATCATACCCCTGTAACGCGAGGACGCGGCATCAGCTACTGTTAATTCACCTTGCATCTCCCAAATCCATTCCCCTTCCTGTCCCATATCGGCTCTCACCCGCCCGACTCTCTGTTATGTTTCAAATGAAGGGTACTACTTTTGTTCAAAGACTTTTCCTTGTTTTATTCACTGGCTCTAGTATATCAGTAATTATTTGCACTGTCAACTGTTTCATTTTGTCAACTATGTCCACAATTTCTTAATATTATATTCATTTTTTGTCAAACTAGTGTATAGATTTTTTCAAAAAAAGTGTTATACTATAATCACAGTAGATGAAATCAAGTGCAACATTTCAACTACTTCTCAACGTTTCAATTACCTGACCACCGGTACTCCTCCTTTTTCCGGTTGGTTGACGTAAAAAGGCATCGCTTATTCAGCCATCTAAGCGATGCCTTTTTTCGTATATTCCATATCTCCTTTCTGACCCATATCTCTTTGTCATAGGACAACTCTTACAAGCATA
Organism: Eubacterium sp. An3; assembly: GCF_002159465.1. NCBI lineage: Bacteria > Bacillati > Bacillota > Clostridia > Eubacteriales > Eubacteriaceae > Eubacterium > Eubacterium sp. An3. The sequence goes on along the minus strand of NZ_NFIR01000017.1, from coordinate 60,501 downwards.
GACTGTATCAAATTCATCGGAGTTCTTTTTATATGAAACAATATATGGAAAACAGGATTCTGTCTATCGCTCATTATACTATTGATCACTGCTCTACCGTCCGTTCCACTGCCAAAAAATTCGGCATATCAAAATCTACAGTACATAAAGATCTCACAGAACGTCTTCCTCAGATCGATCATCATCTGGCGGAGGAAGTCCGCGACATCCTGGAAGTCAATAAGTCCGAGCGGCATATACGGGGCGGTATGGCAACCCGTCAGAAATACCTGCAGATGCAGCGGTAAAAAAGCCTCCTGTACCAATCGGGATCCGGGCCGCATTTTATTAAATGCAGCCCGGATCCCGTACATTCTCAAACTGTCGCAGCAGCCCATACGTAAAACAATCGGCTGTATTATTTCTGATCTCTGATAGTCGTAACCAGTGCGTCGCACATTCCCTTTACAGTATAAGCTCCGCTGCCGGCCGGAAGAAAGATACTATCGCCTTTTTTATAATCCACAGTCTCTTCACCGCAGGTTATGGTTCCCTCGCCGTCCAGCACAAGGAAACTTAAAAATGAAGCGTCGGAAACATAGCCGCTCATGGTTTCCATGGTTCCTCCATTCAAATTCAGTTTATCCACGGTGAAATAATCGCAGTCAGCGATATGAGGATAGTGACTTGCATCTTTTACCACAGGCGCGCGTTTTGTCACATCCAGCGCCTTGTCCACATGAAGCTCTCTCCTCTTTCCGTCTTTTCCGATTCTGCCGTAATCGTAAACACGGTATGTGACATTAGAATTCTGCTGGATCTCCGCCACCAGAATTCCTTTACCGATGGCGTGGATTGTCCCCGCCTCAATAAAAAGCACGTCTCCTTTGTGCACCGGAACTTTATGGAGTACTTCTAAGAGAGTATCCTCCTCAATACGTTTTGCAAATTCTTCCCGACTGATTTCTTTCTCAAATCCATGATAAAGGAATGCTCCCTCATCGGCATCCATCACGTACCACATTTCCGTTTTGCCATATTGCCCTTCATGTTCCTGCGCATAACGGTTGTCCGGATGCACCTGAATAGACAGATTATCCTGTGCATCAATAAATTTTACAAGAATCGGAAAATCTTCAAATCGGGCGCAATTGGTTCCGAGAACTTCTCTTCCGTTTTCTTCAATATACTGTTGCAATGTTTTGCCCGCATTTTTTCCATTCGTAATATAAGACGGTCCGTCCGGATGACAGGATAATTCCCAGGTTTCCGCAAGAATATCTCCCTGAATCTCTTTTCCGTACTCGTCAGCCAGTCGCCGGCCTCCCCAGATATAGTCTTTCCCACTTGGTTTTAACTTTAAGATTCCCATCTCATGTTCTCCTAATGTTATAAAAATCCAGTATAGTATTATAATTTTTTGTCTCTGTCTTATTTATTCTTTCTGAAAACAGACCGAAACGATCGTTTTAACACATCAAAAAAGCTTAAGGAGCGCACCATACGTTCCGAAGGAACATATTTGCGGATGGCCCGAAGCATCTCCTTTGGATGAGCTGCGGCAAAAGAAAATGTACCGCTTCGTTTCGTCTGAATGGCAAACCGCGGAATATATTTTCCACGGAACATAACGGAAGCGATCACATAATCAATCTCCTCCCACGGAATCTGAATATAATCTTCCAGCTTCCGCTGGTTATAATATTCAAATCCTTTGTCGCCGATCATGATATTACCGTAATTGTTCATCCCGTGGTAAGAAGTACCTTTCATAACAAGATCTACTTTTGTATTTAATGACTGTGCCATGCACTTCTCCTTCCTGCTGTATATTTGCTCCATATGCTCATATATCCCGGATATAAAGCTATATCCGGGATATTGAATGTCATATCAGTTAATTACAGAAGTCCAACCAGATGTCCGAGGATACCAACGATGAACAGTGCGATGATGATGATGATTGGAGAAATACCTTTCTTCAATAACCACATACAAAGCAATGTAAGCAGCAAAGGTGCGAATCCCGGAATCAGGGAATTCAGGTTATCCTGTAAAGTTGTTACCTGTTCTGGTGACAGTGACAGACCTGCTGCGAACTGCTCTAACGCAGTACGGATACCTTCCGCACCTGCCGGCAGGCTCTCCCAGTCAATGTATGCGCCATCACTGAGCTGTACAGTGGAAACAACCGGTGTAAAGTTGATAGTTACCCAACGTTCTACCAGAGAACCAAGTACAAACATACCGAGGATAGATGCAATCTTTGTAACTTTCTGAAGCAGACCGCCGGAAAGGTCTTCGGAAATCTTGCTTCCTGCTTTGTAACCGAATTCCTGTGTGTACCACATAAATGCCCAACGAATTACGTTCCATAACACGAAGAACAGGATTGGTCCAAGGATGCTTCCGCCCATGGCAAGAGATGCGCCAAGAGCACCAAGCATAGGACGTACTGTGAACCAGAATACCGGATCACCAACACCGGCCAGAGGTCCCATCATACCGACCTTTACACCCTGGATAGCTGCATCATCAATCTTTGCACCGTTAGCTCTCTCTTCTTCCAGAGCTAAAGTAACACCAAGGATAGGAGATGCCACATATGGATGAGTATTAAAGAACTCCAGATGACGTTTTAAGGCTTCTTTCTGGTCTTCTTTGTTGGTGTACAGCTTTTTGATTGCAGGAATCATAGCGAAACACCAGCCACCATTCTGCATACGCTCATAGTTCCAGGAACCCTGAAGGAAAGTGGAGCGGAGTGCTACAGAAAATCGGTCTTTTTTCGATAATGTAATTTTATCTGCCATTTCTATACCTCCTTACAATCAATAGTCATTTAAAATATCATCAAGCGGATCGCCGACATTTCCACCGCCGCCGTTTCCATTTCCGCCGCTCTCAGATAATTTGATGTAGATGAATGCCAGTGACAGAGCAATAGCACCAAGGGCGATCAGTGTCAGATCGGAGATTGCTGCCAGACAGAAACCGATGGCAAAGAATGGCCATACTTCCTTGGTAGCCATCATGTTGATAACCATTGCGTAACCTACAGCAACTACCATACCACCGCCGATAGACATACCGTCTGTCAGCCATGCAGGCATGGACTCCAGGAATCCCTGTACAGTCTCAGCCGGGATAACCAGAAGTGCGGCAGCAGGAATGGCAATACGAAGTCCCTGCATGATTACAGCAACGATGTGCCATGCTTCAACACCCTTGAAATTACCCTTTTCAGCAGCTGCATCCATACGATGTACACATGCAACAGAAAGAGTACGAACGATCATTGTTAAGAACAGACCGGCTACAGCCAGCGGGATTGCCACTGCGATGGCTGTGCTGACACCTTCTGCACCCTGTCCGCCCAGAACAAGGATAATAGCGGATGCAACGGAAGCTAACGCTGCGTCCGGTGCGATGGCAGCACCAATGTTTGCCCATCCAAGAGCAATCATCTGGAGAGTACCGCCTAAGATAACGCCGGCTTCCAGATTACCTGTAACAAGACCAATTAATGTACAGGCTACCAGCGGCTGATGGAACTGGAATTCATCCATGACTCCTTCCATTCCGGCAAGAAAGGCAACTATTACAACTAAAACGATTGAAATAATTGACATATACTTTTCCTCCTATACTTTTCTTCTTCGAGCTCTAGCAACCAAGCTCTGCTTTTGCTTTTTCAATAATTGCGTCCATATTGTCTTTAGAATCGCTTGGAACCTTGCGGACATCGAAAGAGATACCGAGTTTTTTCAGTTCTTCGAAAGTTTCAACATCCTCTTTGCCCAGAGACAATACTTTGCTGACAGCTACTTTACCGACAGAGTGAGCCATGGAACCAATGTTCAGCTCTTTGATGTCCACGCCGCCTTTAATAGCTTCAAGAGCATCCTGCGGAGTTTCAAAAAGGAGCAGTGCTTTGGTATTTCCAAAACGAGGATCCTTGGCTACCTGAATCATTTTGCTGACAGGTACTACGTTCGCTTTTACTCCTGGAGGCGCCGCTTCTGTAATCATGCTCTTACGCAGATTATCATGAGCCACACCGTCAGAAACAACGATGATACGGTTCGGGCCGGTTGTCTTGGTCCAGGCTGTCGCCACCTGACCGTGAAGCAGACGGGAGTCAATACGCGCCAGCACATATTTGATCTTACCATCGCCTACTACAGTTCCCTCAGGCAGAGCGCCTCTCGGCTGTCCGTCGGAAACTGCCGCTGCCGCCGGTTTTTCTTCCTTCGGCTCCAGAGATTCCGGATAAATTCGAACGCCTTCTTTTGCGCTGCCGGAAATCTGAACGGCAAGTTCATGAGCGGTTTCCATCATCATACGTGAAGCGTATGCGTCAATCAGCATCGGAAGATTTAAGCCGGCAACAATCGCCCACTTATCTTCATGTCCGGCAATCAAGCCATTGGACTGATTGAATGGAGTACCACCCCATAAATCAACAAGGATCAATACCTGTTCCGGATCTTCAAAGGAGGCAACGGCTTCTTCCATTTTCCTTCTTACATCATCCGGACCTTCGCTTGGCTGCAGTGTCACAGCTGCCACATTCGGCTGCTCACCGAAAATCATGGACGCTGACTGCAGGATACCCGTAGCAAAATCACCATGGGTTGCAAGAATAATTCCTACCATTTGTTAATCACATCCTTTCTCTCCTGTTAGAAATCATTCAATATTATCTATCTCAAAATTTGAAACAGTCGTTGTCTGAAAACTTCATCCGGTACATTTTCTTCCGCCTGAAGCTTTCGTATGTTTTCTTCCACATCCGGATTGGCAAGAATCCGGTAAAACGTATTAAAGAGCATCGGCTTTTCTTTGAGCATCTCCGAAGATACCGCAAACAAAAATGCGCACTGTATTCTTGAATCATCCCACAAAAGCGGCTGATTCATTCTCGCAACCACCAATCTGGTAGAATGTACCAGAGCAGGATTCCCATGGGGCAGCGCGATATGACACAGACTGGTGGAAGATATCTTCTCCCTGTCCAGCACCGTCTGCAGGTATTCTTCTTCCACATAATCCTCCTCCATGAGAGGACGCACCATAGCTTCCACCGCCGCAGGCATATCTTTCTCGTCCAGATGCAGTATGATTGCTTCCAGAATATTCATCTCCAGAAGACGATTGATCTGAATCTCCCGGATACATTCACCGATTTTTTTAATCTCCCTGCCCGGAAGAGCCATGGAAATATACACAACCGGCAGTTCTGTTTTGATAATACGTTCCGTGGTAACAATACAGTCACATTCCGGAGCCTCCAATTGAGAAAATTCCTGCAGGGAATACATTCCCGTAATCTCCACATTGGAAAGCTTTCTTTCAATCTTGGCGCGTATGATCTGCGCCGCTGCCGCTCCAAAGTGACATACTATAATAATTTTTGTTTTTTCCCTCTCATCCTTCGCCCGCTCAATGGCAGCCTGAAAATGGATGGCAAGATAAATCAGCTCATCATCTTTCATGGACAGTTTGTACATGTCGGAAATGTAATCGGCTGCGATCGCCGCCATCTCAAATCCGAATGGATACTGCCTTTTCATGGACTTCACCGTATAAAAATCAGTCTCCACGTCCATATGATTGCCCCGTAGCATCGTTGTATACAGATGACCCGACAACCCCTGGATCAATTCTTCATCCTGGCTGAAATCCACGCTGAGCTTCTCACGAACAGCCTGCAAGATCTCTCCCACCGGCAGGCTCATCTTCTCCATAATCTGATCCCGGCAGGCAATCTTCTGCTTACGCAGCGATAAAAGCAGCTGATAGAGATAACGCAGCTCTTCTTCGTATTCCGGAAGATGAAGCGTATGACAAAGCGTGCGAATCCATTCGTACAGTCCTTCAAATTCCGGTTCTTCACCGGAGTCTCTGCTGTTAATCTTTGCCTTTTCTGTGCTGGCACTCTCCCCATGACGGGCCATGAACAGAATATAAAGAAAAATCTGCTGCATGGATTCATCTGTAAACCGGAACCATTTCACTTCCTGAAGCAGCTGAATCGCTTTCTGCGCCCGCTCTGTCTGGTCTTCCGTAAAATAATCCAGAATCGGAAAATGCAGTTGATGGAACTGCTTAAGCGCCGCCCCGTAATCTTCTCCAAACAAATAAGGGAACATGATTTTCACAAAGAGTTCCCTCCTTCTGTTCTGTGACGCAGCGTACCTGATACCATAGTGACGCTGAGACTGGACGTCGTCCGGATACTTCTTCATAATAGAAGCAAGCTGTTTTTCCGCATAAGATTTGCTGACCAGAAGCGTATCCGCAATATCCTGAATGATGAGAAAATCATCGTGAAGTACGAGAAGAAGCAGTACTCTTCTCTCAAACTCCATCTCGAAGCGGGGGATACTCATGTTCATCACGTCGGCGAACTTCTCATGACCACTGATCATCACGCGATTACCGGACATAAATTGAATGATGATCCCAAACTCTTCCAGAGCTTCAGATAAATCTTTCAGCTGATTCTTCAGAGTCTTTACGGAAACCTCCAGATAATCCGACATGGAGGACAGATCCACCACATCGTAGTCTTTGAGATATCCGATCATCTCCATATCTCTCTTTGTGAATCTCATGATTACACACCACACCTCACTTCTATAGAATTTATCAAAATTATTCTTAAGATAAAACTCATTGTTTTTTCATTATCTGACCAAAACATGTGCTTAACTTACAATTTTATTTCATCACATTTACAATTTTTTTTCAAGGGAAAATTCATTTTTTTATAAAAAAAATGTGCTTTTTATACGAATTCTTCGTCATTTACCCTCTCTCTGCCGGCTTTTTGTCAATAAAACTATCGTCGTTGAGACAAGAACGCCCAAAACAATGCAGAAGAAATATAGCATCACATGATTTGTCGCTCCGATAAAACCTATGATGGGTCCCCCATGAGGAGCTGCCGAGGTCACCCCCAGAAAGGCTGCCGCCGCTCCGGACACGGCGGAACCGATGATTACCGCCGGAAGCACATGTTTCGGGTCTGACAGGGCAAAAGGAATGGCTCCCTCGCTGATGCCTATCATTCCCATAAATATTGTATATACCCCTGCTCCCCGTTCTTCTTTTGTAAACATTTTGCCTCCCACAAGCGCCGCCAGTCCCATGGAAAGCGGCGCCACGCCGATGGCGGCTGACGCAATGCCCATTATCTGCAGATTTCCTTCGGCTATGGACGCCACTCCAAAGAAAAATGCCACCTTATTGATGGGGCCTCCCATATCGACGCCAATCATGGCTCCGAGCACTATACCGAGCGGGATCGCCGTAGTCACATTTTCTGATAAATATACCAAAAGTCCGTTGAGGCTGCGCATAGCAAATGCGATGGGCCCTCCAAGAATACATATAAAAACCAGCGCTGTGACGCTGACTCCCAGAAAAGGAATCACAAAAATCGGCATCATAGGTTTTATGGATTTGGGAATTTTCATGGAATTGATACCTTTTACCAGATAGCCGACCAGGTAGCCAACTACAATACAGCCAAGAAATCCGGTTCCCTCTCCCGTCCCCAGCAGTTCTCCGTTTGTGGCGATCATGGCTCCAAGCATCGCCGGCGCCAGCGCCGCTCTGCCGGATATGGATACGGCGATAAAGCCGGCCAGTATTGGGTACATCAATTCAAAAGCCAGCAGACCGATCTGATGCATTTTGTTCCAGAAAACAGAATTAATGAGCAGACCGTTCGAGGAACTTTCGCCTGCAAACGCCTGAGATAACGAGATGAACAGCCCTCCTACCACGACAAAAGGAATCATGTAGGACGCTCCATTCATGAGCTGATGCAATACTGCCGACTGCTCTTTGCCGGAAGATGAGAACAAAGAGGTTTCCCCTGCTTCTTTTTCATCGTCTCCTGCCGTTTCTCCCATCTTCTCTGCCTTCGCCTCCATATCGAGAAACACCTGTCTGGTATCTTTCAACACCGGTTTGATGGATATCCGGTATATCTTTTTTCCCCGGAACCTCTCTATTCCCTCTATGGCAACATCCGCAGCGATTATCACATAATCTGCCTCGGCAATCTGCCTGGCTGTCAGCATATTCTCCGTTCCCTGAGATCCCTGGGTCTCGATGTGCATCTCGTAGCCTAATTTTTCCCCTGTAATCTCCAGCCGTTCCGCAGCCATATAGGTGTGAGCAATACCTGTGGGGCATTTGGTGACCCCAATGATCTTCATGCTTTTCACCTCATTTCACGCAGCATATAATCATATAACTGATTCTTGTCCGTACAATGTTTAAGATTATACACAAATTCATCGTTCATCAGCTTCCTGGCAAGCATCGCCAGTGTTGGAAGATGTTTATTTTTCTCCGGTTCCGCCGGAGTGATGGCAACCACCGCAAGATCCACAGGTTCTCCGTCGATGGCCTCCCATTCCACCGGCCATGCAAAACGTACGACAGCAAATACCGGGTCGCATAACCCCCGAATTCTTGCGTGGGGCATAGCGATTCCGCCGCCGAATCCCGTGGAATCAAGCAGCTCTCTTTTGCGAAAGGCATCGATCAGCCGCAATTCATAGGCTGCATTGTGCCTGGAGCAAAGATGGCTGATAATACGAATCGCCTCTCTTTTATCCCTGGATTCTACCTTTATGTTGTCAAAAATCATTTCCCTCTTTACTATCGTGCTCACTTTCCTCACCTCCGGTCCTCGTATCCTGTCTTGTCGATACATACAATGTATCAGAATTATATGTGAAGTAAAACTCCTGATTTGTCTTGCTGGTACCTGTGTATTTACGGTTTATATCCGCACAGCAAAACACAGCGGAAACAACTATTTTAATAAACAGTCATTTCCGCTGCGCCACACCTGTTATTCAGATCAGTTTCAGCAAAAACTCCACAATGAGCACAGCCGCGCAGGCGCCGGCTGCCACCACGATCAGGCTTCCTTTTCTGTATGCCAGGATCACCGCCGCGACCAGTCCCGCCACTGCAGAAATCATACTGCCTGTGGCGTAAAGAATCGCCGGAAAAGTCATAGCCGCCAGCACTGTATAGGGTATGTAATATAAAAAAGAATTCAACAGCCGGTTTTTTATTTTCTTCCTCACCAGAACCAGGGGAATCACCCGAATCAGATAGGTCACCCCCGCCATGACGATAAGATATGGCAAAAAAATCATAAAATCCATTCAGACTTCCTCCTCCACCGGAAACAGCACTGCACCGGCTGCCGAGGCGATAACCGCACAGATAATGATAGCAAATCCACTGGAAATCCCCGCAAATACCGGAACATATTTGAGCAGGACGCTGATGGCAACTGCCAGCAGCACCACTGCGGACACTTGTTTATCCTCGACTGATTTGGGCACCACAACGGCGATGAACATGCCGTAAAGGGCAATACCCAGCGCATTGGTGAGAATTTCCGGAAGTACATTTCCCAGAAAAGCGCCAAAAAAAGTGCCCGATGTCCAGCCGATCACCGGCAGAAACATCAAACCCCCAAAATAACTTTTTGCGATGGGCTCATCCCTCTGGATAGCCGCTGCAAAAATCTCATCGGTAATGCCAAAACCGAGAATCCACCGCCATATCCCCCGAAAACCGCTGTCGACTTTCTGGGAAAGAGCGATGGACATGAGCATATACCGTGCATTGATGACAAGCTGCGTCAAGGCCATTTCCAGGAGCGTTCCCGCCTGAGCAATAACTGTTAAGCCGGCAAACTGACCGGCGGAAGTCAGGTTGGTAAAAGAAATCAGCACTGACTCGAATATGCTGCACCCGCTCTCCACCGCCAGAATTCCAAAAGCAAAGGAAACAGCAAAATACCCAAAACAAATGGGTATTCCGTCACGAAGCCCCTGCTTTAAATATTTTCCTTTCATCAATCTTTCCACCCATTGATTCTCATGGCAGGCATGCAGCCGGAAACAGCCCTCGCTGCTCCGTCCTGCGCGCCCTGTCCTTCATTTATGCTTCTATTATGCTTCGTCAATGGCCTTTCCGATATCATGTCTCATATATTTGTTATCAAAATTTACCCACTCGGTGGCCGCATAAGCGTTCTTTCTGGCTTTCTTCAAGTCCGCACCCTTGGCGGTGATGCCGAGAACCCGGCCGCCGTTGGTTACGATGCCTTTGTCAGTCTTTTTGGAACCGGCATGGAAGCAGTAATAGCCGTCTTTATCCTTGAAGTTCTCCAGTCCCTCGATGACAAAGCCTTTCTCATAGGATACCGGATATCCATCGGAGGCAAGAACCACACAGACTGCCGCGTTATCTTCAAACTGCAGATCAATCTCATCGAGCCGTCCGTCAATGCAGGCTTCCATCACGTCAATAATATCGTTCTTCATCCGAGGCAGCACCACCTGTGCTTCCGGATCGCCAAAACGGGCGTTGTATTCCAGTACTTTCGGGCCGTCTTCAGTGAGCATAAGACCCGTAAACAGCACGCCCACAAACGGACGTCCTTCCGCTGCCATAGCGTCCATGGTCGGCTGATAAATGTATTTTTCACAAAATTCTTCCACTTCTTTTGTGTAGAACGGGCTCGGAGAAAATGTACCCATTCCTCCGGTGTTAAGACCGGTATCCCCGTCCCCGGCTCTCTTGTGATCCTGGGCGCTGGTCATACATTTGATAGTCTTTCCGTCACAGAAGGCCAGCACGGACACTTCCCGGCCGGTCATGAACTCTTCGATGACCATGGTATCGCCGGCGTCGCCGAACTTCTTCTCTTCCATGATGGTCTTCACGCCTTCTTTTGCTTCTTCCAGCGTGTTGCAGATGAGAACACCTTTACCGAGAGCCAGTCCGTCCGCCTTCAGCACGATCGGCATCTTAGCTGTTTCCAGATAAGCCAAAGCCTCTTCCTTAGAGGTAAAGTTCTCATAGGCCGCCGTCGGAATCTTGTATTTCTTCATCAGATCCTTGGAAAATGCCTTAGATCCCTCGATGATAGCTGCATTTTTTCTAGGGCCGAATACCCGGAGGCCTTCCGCCTCAAAGACATCAACCACACCGCCCACCAGCGGGTCATCCATGCCGATGATGGTGAGATCCACTGCATTTTCTTTGGCGAAAGCCGCCAGTTTTTCAAACTCCATGGCGCCGATATCCACGCACTCCGCATACTCCGCAATACCGGCGTTGCCCGGCGCGCAGTAGATCTTATCCACTTTATCACTTTTGGCAACCGCCCATGCAATGGCGTGTTCTCTTCCGCCGCTTCCAACAATTAATACTTTCATCGCGCATCCTCCCTATTCGTCTATGGTAACCTTACGTCCGTCCACATGTACTTTTCCATTGGCAATGAGGTCAATGGCTTTCGGCAGAATGACCCATTCCGCCTGTTCCATGATCCGCCGCTGCAATACTTCCGGGGTATCGTCCTGCTCCACCATCACCGGCTTTTGCAGAAGAATCGGCCCTGTATCCGTACCCTCGTCCACAAAATGCACGGTAGCTCCGGAGACTCTCACGCCCCGCGCCAGTGCTTTCTCGTGGACATGAAGGCCGTAACATCCCGTTCCGCAAAAGGACGGGATCAGGGACGGATGAATATTGATGATCCGGTTCTCATATTCTTCGATGACGCAAGGCGGCACCACAACCAGATAACCGGCCAGCACCACCAGGTCGATTTCCCGCTCTTTTAACGCTTCCAGCAATTTCTGATTAAACTCTTCTCTTGTGTCAAAGCTTTTCGGAGACAGCAAAAGGGCTTCCACGCCGTATTTTTCCGCCCGGGTGAGGGCGTAGGCTCCGGCGTTATTGCTGATGACCACCCGGATCTCCGCATTGGTGATCCTGCCGTCGTCAATGGAATCCATGATGGCCTGAAGATTAGTTCCGCCGCCGGACACAAGCACCGCCAGCTTTAACATATGGTCACTCCCTTTTCTCCGGCTTCCACTCTGCCGACAATCCATGCTTTCTCTCCGGCCTCGGTCAGCGCCTGCACTGCCTTGTCCGCATCCGCGGCATCAAGGGCCAGCATCATACCGATACCCATGTTGTAAGTGTTGTACATCATTTCCTCGGCAATGTCGCCTTCCTTTGCCAGAAGACGGAAGATCGCCGGTACTTCATAGCTGTTCTTATCCACAACGGCCCGCACGCCTTCCGGGAGCATCCGCGGGATATTCTCATAGAAACCGCCGCCGGTGATATGGCTGCACCCCTTGATGGTTACATCGGCGTTCTTCACAGCTTTCAATGCTTTCACATAAATTTTTGTCGGAGTCAGCAGCGCTTCTCCCAGGGTCATCCCCAGCTCTTCTTTATACTCTTCCAGTGCCTCCCTTTCCATCGGAAACACCTTTCTTACAAGCGAGTAACCGTTGCTGTGAATACCGGAGGACGCAATGCCCACCAGCACATCGCCGGCCTTGATGTTCTCTCCGGTGATCATATCTTTTTTATCACAGACGCCCACGGCAAATCCTGCCAGATCATACTCATCTTCTGCCATCAGTCCCGGATGCTCTGCTGTCTCGCCGCCAATGAGCGCCGCCTCAGACTGGAGACATCCTTCAGCAACTCCCTTTACGATCGACGCGATTTTCTCCGGATAATTCTTGCCGCAGGCAATGTAATCCAGGAAAAACAGAGGTTCTCCTCCGGCGCAGGCGATATCGTTGACACACATGGCAACACAGTCGATGCCGACGGTGTCATGCTTATCCAGAATCATGGACAGCTTCACCTTTGTGCCGCAGCCATCTGTGCCTGACAGAAGAACAGGCTCTTCCATCTCCTTAATCTTACTTAATGAAAATGCACCGGAAAAACCTCCGAGACCTCCCAGCACTTCCGGCCGCATGGTCTTTTTTACATGTTCTTTCATGAGTTCCACCGACTGATAGCCGGCCTCAATATCCACGCCTGCGTTCTTATAATCCATAACAGACTCCTTTCTTCTCTGACATCTGTATATTGAAGTGTATTTTTGTTCCTTTTTCTCATTGTAGTCTGAGCCGGACTCCGCCGCGCAATCAGACAATTACATCTGTTTCAGGTACTCTTTATATCCGATGGAATCAAGTTTCTCCGCTTTCTCTACCACCTGGTCTTTGAGCTTCGCAGAATATTCTTTCAGCCTGCCAAGAAGCTCCGCGTCGGATGTGGCAAGAATCTTCGCCGCCAGAATACCTGCATTGGCAGCTCCATTGATAGCGACTGTGGCAACAGGAATACCGGACGGCATCTGCACGATGGAATAAAGTGAATCCACACCGCCCAGATCGGAGGTCTTCATCGGAACACCGATGACCGGCATCGGAAAGATGGCCGCGCACATGCCCGGCAGATGCGCTGCCTTACCTGCGCCGGCGATGATCACCTTATATCCTCTTTCCTCTGCGGATTTCGCATATTTAAAAAACTCTTCCGGCTCTCTGTGCGCAGAAATAATCGTCATCTCAAAATCAATACCCAGTTCTTCCAGAATATCCGCTGCCTTGCTCATGATCGGCATATCGGAGTCGCTTCCCATTACAATACCTACTTTTGCCATGTTATGTTCTTCCTTTCTTTTTCTATACAAATGCGTTCTTCAGATCTTCCTTCATATCGAGGACTGCCTGACGGCTGGCGTCTCCGAAGTTCTCCGGTCCGTACACATCAGACTTCTGATATGCACAGATGATACCGCGGCTGGAGTTAACGATAGCTCCCAGTCCATCCTCATTGAAAAATGGAGCAAGGTCTTTGCCGGTTCCTCCCTGCGCGCCGTATCCCGGCACCAGAATATAGTTCTTCGGCATCAGCTTACGAAGCACAGCTCCCATCTCCGGATAGGTCGCGCCCACAACGGCTCCCACGTAGCTGTAGTCGTCGCCCATGTGCTCCTCGCCCCACTGAGCCACCTTTTCCGCCACGATCTCATAGAGCGGCCGGCCGTCGATGAGACGATCCTGGAACTCGCCGCTGGACGGATTGGAGGTTTTGACAAGAATGAACATGCCCTTCTTTTCTTCTTTACAAACCTTGATGAACGGTTTTACTCCGTCGGAGCCCAGATAAGGGTTCACTGTGATGAAGTCCTCTGTAAAAGGAGAGTAGATCTTATCGCCCACCTGCACCTTTCCCACATGACCGATGGCGTAAGCCTCGGAAGTGGAACCGATATCACCGCGCTTGATGTCGCCGATGATCACAAGTCCTTTGCTCTTTGCATAGTCACAGGTACGCTTGAACGCCTGCATACCCGGAATACCGAACTGCTCATACATGGCCACCTGCGGCTTCACCGCCGGAATCAGATCGTATGTGGCGTCAATAATTCCCTTGTTGAACTGCCAGACAGCCTCAGCGGCTCCCTCCAGTGTCTCCCCATATGCATCAAAAGCGTCTTTTCTGATGTGCTCCGGCACATAGGAAAGCATCGGATCCAGTCCGACAACGATAGGGGCATCTTTTTCCTTAATGTTCTTAATTAATTCCTGAATCATCTTGTCCCTCCATATCTTTTCTTGGTCAGTCTCAGCGCGGCTTCATACCGGCTTTCGTTCCGCCGTCATGCCGCTCGCTGAAAACCCATTGGTACATTCTAGCATACTTTTATCCGGCTGTATACACAATCTTCCCGCCGCAGATGGTAAAGCGCACCTTTCCGCAGAGCTGCGCGCCCAGGAACGGGGAATTGCTGGCCTTGGAGGCAAAACGTTCCACCTGCCATACCTGCTCCGGATCAAAGATCACCAGATCCGCCGCCTTTCCCACCGAAATGTCTCCGCAGTCAAACTGATAGAGCTTCGCCGGATTGACGGTCATTTTCTCCAGCAGGCTCATCATGGACAGGTATCCACTTTTTACCAGGTTGGTAATTCCCAGCGCCAGCGCTGTCTCCAGCCCGATGATGCCGCTCGGCGCGGCAGTAAATTCTTTCTCTTTCTCCTCCGCAGAATGAGGCGCGTGGTCGGTGGCGATCATGTCAATGGTGCCGTCCATGAGCCCCTCGATGATCTTGGTCTTATCCCAGCTGGTCCGTACCGGCGGATTCATCTTGCACATGGTTCCGTAGTTTGGCACGTCCTCCTCTGTGAGCGTGAAATGATGGGGCGTCACTTCAGCGTACACTTTCGCGCCTTTGCTTTTGGCGTAGCGCACCAGATCCACCGATCTTCCTGAAGAAATGTGCTGGATATCCACCTTTGCGCCGGTCTCCAGAGCAAGCATCACATCCCTTGCCACCATCACATCCTCAGATACTGCCGGCGCGCCGCCGATGCCCATCTGCTCACTGATCACACCTTTGTTAATGCCGTTTACTTCATTTAAGGACGGATCCTCCTCATGAAGGCTGATCGGCATATCCACCTTAGCCGCCATCTCCATGGCTTTCCTGATAAATCCGGCGTCAGTAAGCGGGATCCCGTCATCGGTAAACCCGCAGGCCCCGTGACGAACCATCTCCTCAAAGTCCACCAGTTCCTTTCCGCCGAAGTTCTTCGACACGGCGGACACCTGCTTCACATGGACAGGCAGTTCCTTCGCCCGCTCCAGAATGTCATCAAGGACCTCCGGACAATCCACCACCGGCTTTGTATTTGCCATGCAGACCACCGTAGTAAAGCCGCCGGCTGCCGCCGCCGCACTTCCGGTCTGCAGATCTTCTTTATAGGTAAATCCCGGATCCCGGAAATGTACGTGCACATCCACCAGTCCCGGCGCCACCACGCAGCCGCCTGCGTCAATGACCTGCTCCGGCTCTCCAAAGTCTCCCTGCTGACCGAAACCGGCTATCTTTCCATCCTTCACCCACACATCGGTCACTTCATCCATGCCGGTGGCGGGATTCATTACTCTTCCATTTTTTATAAGAAGCATATGGACTCTCCTTTTTCATTCTAATCTATAGCATCTTCATCGGTATTACTGCTGGCGCCATCTTCCTGCAAAATGTCTTCCACCAAACCTCCGGCGCCCGTCTCCATCTCGCTCTCGCTGGTCTCCGTCTTCTGAAACGCATCATTGAGCCGAAATGTTCCGTCAAGCACAAAGCGGCCGTCGAGGATAATCGGTACCTCTACCCGCTCTTTATTGACAGCCACGATACGGCCCAGGGCTTCATATGGAATCGTGATATCCGTATGGCAGTTAAAATACGCCTTTTTCGGATTCTCCTTTCTGAGCACAGAGCACTCATTATCCTTGGCGATGATCTCTTTGCCATCCGGATTAAACACGCGCACATCTTCCGAATAAGAATAACATGTATCGCCAAGAGCCACATGAGGCCCCATTTTTTCTGCAATGAGAATCGGCAGTTTGGACATAATATCATATTTAGCCGCCATCACATAGGCAGTGGTATTTGTTCCGATGGCGAACTCTCCCATCGGAAGAGTATCCCGGTTGAACAGCAGGTTTTCTTTAATAAACTTCCTGCCTTCCTCTTCCTCCGCAAAATTATCGCAGGAATACTCAGTCACCATACCATCCTCAAACTGAATCCGCAGATTCTTGTAACACAAACCGTTCAGATAAACTTTACCCACATGCAAAAGTCCGTTCGTTCCCTTCAGCCTCGGAGTAGTGAAGACTTCTCCCACCGGAATATTTACATCTGCCAGACAGTTTTCAAACTTTGTCTGCGTCTCCGGATCCTCAAGATCCGTAAGGGCAATGGTCAGGTTGGTCATGTTGCTGCCCCGGCCCATGATCTTCACAAAGGCCGCGCGGTCCAGTACCTGAATCATATTCTGCTGAATCTCTTTATATTTCTCTTTATCCAGATTATTGACCTTCCGGACTTCCTCAAAAATCTCCTCAAACTGCTCCCCGATGGAAGGCAGCGGATAGGCGATGATCGTAAAGCTCCGCTCATCCTGATTGATAAATTCATTCATCAGCGCATTGGATTCCGCCGAATATTCCACCAGCAGGTTCTGCTGCCGCTCGCTGAGACGATAGGCCTCAGGCTTGCTCTCCGGCTCAAACGGAACCTCTCCGAACACCTCGAAGCAGGCCGGCCCGGCAAAGCCCTCCGCCTCCTCGGCAAATGTTTCATAGGCCTTGCGCATGCAGGTCAGCTTCCGGTCCAGCATCCGCTTGTCAAAGTAAATGGCCTCGTCAAACCGGTGATCATAATCGTACTGCTCATTCGGGTTGGAGGAAATGTATCCCACCTTCAGGTTCTGTCTCTTATTCAATGTATTGACCGCAGCCCGGTAAATGACCGGCTCCAGTCCCATTTCCCGGAACTGATAAACCGCAGCCCGGATGATCCTCTCAAATCCGATATTATAACGGATATTGACCGTTTTCTTTTTGGACAGATCCACATTTTTCAGGGCAAAGCCTTCCCGGTAGCCGTCCGTAAATGTAAAGGCGATCTCATCGATCTCCTCCTGCAGCAGGCTGCTCAGATACTCCGCCATGCGAATCTCATTTTCTGATATATATTCTCCATAAGAATACAGATAACGGATATTTGTAAGATCTGCGCCCATTACGATAGATGTGGCAAAAGAAAGGGATGTATCAAACATCTCACGTACTCTCCAGCCAATCCATTCCTCGGCATAATCATATAAAAACCAGTAAATTG
This sequence comes from Eubacterium sp. An3, assembly GCF_002159465.1. Taxonomy (NCBI): domain Bacteria; kingdom Bacillati; phylum Bacillota; class Clostridia; order Eubacteriales; family Eubacteriaceae; genus Eubacterium; species Eubacterium sp. An3. Next base: position 42,944 of record NZ_NFIR01000017.1, on the reverse strand, counting down.
CATCCTTCACCTGATGATAGCTCACATCTCCGCTTTCAAACATACAGTAAATCTCAATGAACAACTCATTAAGATATGTCATTTTTTCCAGATTCTGCTCAAAACAAAATACTCTCTCTGAACGGAGTTCCGCATACAGAAAACTCAGAATCCGTCCATATTCTTCTCCAATAGACTTTACGGCGTACGCAGGATTGGCAAAAGAACTCTCATAATTTTCCGGAAAAAGCTCTTCATAAAACTTGCGGTTCTCCCTCTGCAGCTCTTCGAGAGTACAGCTGTCCAGAATTCCGTCATACACAGCCGCATAGATAGCTCTGCATTTTTCAAGAAAAGCCGCCGTCTGCTTAAAATACCGGGACACTTCTCCCTCCGGCAACTCATTTTTGCCGGAAGCGATCTCGCGGATACGCTCTGCCGCCAGTTCAAACCGCTCTTTCACCGCTTCATTTTCTTCTTTTAATAATACTCTGTAATCCATATAACACTCCGTCCTCCCTGTCAATAACTGTTCACATCCATATCATTGTATTACAGCATAATCAATGTAATACCCAGAAAAATAACTGCGACATTCAGACAGATACCTGATATCTTAAATCTCTGATTCGTCTTTACATCGTCATAGCTGAGTACGCCCCAGATGACGCCAAAAAAAGCAAGAATCACCAGAAGGCATCCAATAAGCCCTCCTGCAATGCCTATATTTCCATGGCTTACTATGGAAACCAGCATTAATATTATAAATCCGACAAGTTCCACTATTCCCATAATCAATGTTATGACTGCGTTTTTGGAAACCTTTTTTTCTGTAAAAGATAAAGCATTTCTCGAAATCATTTTCTACTCCTTTTCCCTTCTGCTGTTTTTCCGGCAACGTTTCCGCACGATCCGAAACACTTTAAGCGCCAGACAATAGCAGACCCAGCCTGCCAGTCCGCCCAGGGTGTTCATCAGCAGATCGTCCACATCGAACACACCGACCCTCGTCACAAGCTGCAGGCTCTCTATACAGAGCGTAAACAAAAATGTATATATCAAAATCCGGATAAAACCGGTTTTTTTCGTTCTCCACAAAGGTATCAGCATTCCCACCGGAAAAAAAACCAGAAGATTTCCCATCAGATTCAGCAGAAATGCTTCCGTGCTGACATAATTCCGGTACAAAATAAAACGTCGTATCTCCGCAAATGGTATCAGATTATATCGATACGTACTGTATCCTTCTACCCGGCCCAGCCGGTCACTGAATAACACAAAATATAACACCACACAGCCGTATATGATTAAAAGGAAAAAACTAACTGCACCAATCTTCTTTCTGGTTATTTTATTCAATATCCCCATTTCCTTCCATCACATAATACACGCAGGAACCGGTTTCTAAAAAACCGGCTCCTGTTTCTGTCTGTCATACGGCCAATCCATGCCGGGGCGGTCTCCCCGAAGATTAAATCATAATATTTTTTCTGGCAGACAGCGCCCGCGCCCCATTGATGATCGTCAACACTCCCAGACTGATTCCCACAGCCATGCAGAGAATGCCCACAACAATTCCTGAAGCGCCGATTTGATTCAAAGTCTTAAAAACTTTTTCATTCATAAAAGCATCAAGCCTCCTTATTTCACACCATACTGCTCATAATAAGCGTCAATTGCTGCCTTTATCTCGTCATTAATAATTATTTGACCTTTGTAAGGTTTATTATACAAATGTTCCACAACTTCTGCCATGGTCACGATGGCCGTGGTCTTAAATCCATAAGTATCACGAATCTCCTGCAGGGCGCTCTTCTCGCCCTGACCTCTTTCCATACGGTCCACAGAAACAACCAGTCCGATCACCTTCACATCTCCCTGAGCCTTTACGATCGGCAGCGTCTCCTGAATAGAGGTACCTGCTGTAGTCACGTCCTCAATGATCACAACTTTATCGCCATCCTGAATCGGGCTTCCCAGCAGGATTCCTTTGTCGCCGTGATCTTTAATCTCCTTGCGGTTGCTGCAATACCGTATATCTTCGCCATACTTTTCAGAAATAGCTATGGTCGCTGCAACGGACAGCGGAATACCTTTGTATGCCGGTCCAAACAGCACGTCAAAATCCAGACCGAACTGATCCTTGATTGCCTGTGCATAATATTCTCCCAGCCTCTTCAACTGGGAACCTGTCCGGTAAAATCCTGTATTCACAAAAAACGGCGTCTTTCTGCCACTCTTGGTCACGAAATCGCCAAACTTCAAAACGTTGCAGTCAATCATAAACTCAATAAACTCTTTCTTATACTGTTCCATATATTTCAACCTCCGTATTGATGGACGCGGGCTAAGCCCCGCTGCGCCCTTATTTTCTTTTTGCATTTCTTTTCCATCATAACATACCCTCTGGATATTTTCAATTGAGGAAATTTTTTTATACAAACAAAAGAAAATACGTTATAATATAGCCAAATCCAGACACATATTATATATGGAAGGAGGCACAGCCGTGGGAAGATTCGTTAATCCGGATATTCTTTTTCCTGACATATCATCACTGGCTGATGCTCTGTCGGGTATCCACACCGCGACCGGCACAAAATTTATCTGCCTTGCCTACCTGACAGGCATCCTTCCCATCAAAAAGGTAAGAACCCAGTCTGCCCTGAATAACTTTGAATAATATGGTAACTTTTAAGCGAAAAGATGATGTGTTGACGCTGCTCATTCACCTCGGCTATCTGGCTTACAATCAAAATACCCAGACTGCCTTTATTCCAAACGAAGAAATTCGCACGGAACTGGCAAACGCGGTGGAAATATCTTCCTGTCCTTAAACAGTATACCGGTGACATTCTTTTAATCGGAATTAATTATGATAAGAAGAGTAAGACACATCAGTGTGTGATTGAGAGAATTGAAGGGTGAGTTTTCAATTGTGAAAACCAAAAAAAGAGCTGTTTTATGAATCTTTCTCCAATTTCTTGAATTTCAATCAAACTTTCGGAGCAGATTCATAATATAGCTCTTGTACTTATATTTTTGTTATATAATCATTTTTTATAAATTATTTTCCATAAAATCCAGCAAGGCTTTAGGCAATTTCCCCACCTGCCTCTCTGAATTTCTTCACATATTTTTCTCGATGGAATTACTTACCAGAATCAGTATCACCGGCTGGACGGCCACCATTACCCCGGTAAAGATTGCCGGGATAATGTAATCCATAAAGATAAATGCCACTGTGATTATGCCCAGCAATGTCATGTTTATCATATTTGTAATATTTCCTGCTTTTTCTTTGATGGCAATGTTTCTCTCGTCCATCACCTCAATGCGGTAATCTTTATCTTTCTCCATCATTTTATCATGCCAGAGACTGACGTGAGAAGCTGAAAAGAGAACTGCAAACAGAATTGCCAGTCCCGCATCTGCCACTTCCGGCAGATCCGTCACTACAATAATCAGAATAACAAGCGCCGCAGCAATGTAACCGCCATACCATATGATTTTCTTATTTTTCATCGTCATCCTCCTCATAAATAAAAATATCTTCAATGCTCATTTGAAAGTATCTCGCAATTTTAAATGCCAGAATAATAGAAGGATTGTACCGGCCGTTTTCCAGAGAGCCGATGGTCTGGCGGGAGACTTCCAGAGCCGCCGCCAGTTCTTCCTGTTTGATGCCTCGTTCTTTTCGCAGCTTTTCCAGATTATTTTTCACCATGTCCCCCTTTCATAGCTGTTTTATTACGCCCAATGCAGTTTCTATGATGTTTTGTTCTATTTTCTCTTGCAGTAGCTTTCAATGGAAAGTTTGCTTTCCATATTTTCATTATACAGGATTACGGACAAATGTCAAGTTTACTTTCCATAAAAAGCGCATAAAAGGCGCGTTGTTTTTTGTCATCCTGACGTTTCCAAAAAAATGTTTCTCCTTTCTCCAATATGCATCACCTCACAAAAAAAGACATGGCCGTCTGCCCCTCCTCTCCCGCACAATCAGATCTGCCATCTGACACAGGAAGAACAGTTTCATCTGCCATGTCTTTTTCCAAAATATTTAATTATCAGCCATCAGCGATTTGAACAGCCATTACATTTTCCCGGCCATTCCCGGTTTGGCCGCCTACATACACCCGATAATCTCATTGATATCCTCGATATGATACCGCTCCATATATGCCTTGATGCCGTCCAGAACTTCCATGGTCGCCCGTGGATTGTGGAAGTTAGCTGTACCGACCGCCACCATGGTGGCTCCTGCCATCATGAGCTCTATGGCGTCTTCACCGGTCATGACGCCGCCCATGCCAATGATCGGCAGGCTGCAGGCTTTGTGCACCTGGTAGATCATTCGGACCGCCACCGGTTTGATGGCCGGGCCGGACATACCGCCGGTCTGGTTGGCCAGGATAAATTTCCTCCGGTGAATGTCGATCTTCATGCCGGTGATAGTGTTAATGAGGGAGAGGGCGTCGCTGCCGCCGGCCTCCGCTGCCTTTGCCATCTCGGTGATATCTGTGACATTTGGACTTAACTTCATGACAATCGGCTGTTTTGCTTTCGCCTTGATGGCCTTTGTAATCTCATAGAGGGCGTCCGGATTCTGTCCGAAGGCGATGCCGCCCGCCTTTACGTTCGGACAGGACACGTTGATCTCCAGCAGGTCTACCGGCTCGTCGGAAAGACGTTCCACCACTTCCACATAGTCTTCCACGGTGCGGCCGCAGACATTGACGATGATGGATGCATTTTTTTCTTTCAAATGCGGAATATCTCTCTCGCAGAACAGCTCGATGCCCGGATTCTGCAGACCGACAGCGTTTAACATACCGCCGTAAGTCTCAGCGATCCGAGGGGTCGGATTACCCTCCCACGGCACGTTGGCAACGCCTTTGGTGGTCACGGCGCCGAGAGCGGAGAGGTCAACAAATTCTTCATATTCTGCGCCGGAGCCAAAGGTTCCGGAAGCAGTTGTCACAGGATTTTTAAATGTCACTCCTGCCAGCTTCACTTCTAAATTCATGAAAATACGACCTCCTTTGCGTCAAATACCGGACCATCCTTGCAGATGCGCTGGTTGTTCACGTTGGTGTGATGATCTTTTTTCTTTGTTTTGCAGATACAGCCAAGGCAGGCGCCGATACCGCAGGCCATTCTCTCTTCAAGAGAGATCTGCGCTTCCATGTCATGGGCTTCGGCGTATTCTGCCAGTGCTTTTAACATCGGCATCGGGCCGCAGGCGTAAATCACTTTTCCATCCACGCCGGCCTCTTTGATGGCGTCGATGACGGTTCCTTTTGTGCCGCAGCTGCCATCCTCCGTGGCAACGACCACATCGGCATAAGATTCAAATTCATCCTTTAAGAACAGCTCGTCTCTGTATCCAAGGACCACTGTCTTTTCACAGGAGAGCTGCTTAGCCAGCTCAAGCATCGGCGGGATTCCGATACCGCCGCCCACGATGATCGCTTTCTCCTCTTTCATGGTAAAGCCGTTGCCCAGCGGTCCCAGCACCTCCAGAGAATCGCCTTCTTTCATCTCAGAAAACAGTCTGGTTCCCTCTCCGGCAATCCGATAAACGACCCGGAGCGTTCCTTTCTCCGCGTCAATGCCGCAGATACTGATAGGGCGAGGCAGAAGCTTCGTGCCATCCTCACAGTACATGGCAATGAACTGTCCCGGCTTTGCCTCCTTCGCTCCCTTCGGAAACGACAGCACCATATCGTAAATATCCGTGCCAATGCATTTCTGGCTGACAATAACTGCCCTTTCTTTCACCATATGCATGTACCTCCATTTTTTCTTCTATCTGACGCACTTGCTGCGTCAATAATGGTAGATTTGGAAGTTTACTTCCAAACTTTCATACTTTTGTAAATCTACTCTTTTTAACCTTTATCTTGTGATTCATTTAGTATTATAATCCGGATTTTCTCAGCTACCCGAGCTTCCTAACGAATACCGGCAGCGGCGGATTATTTGGCCGGTTATAAAATGCTTCCACCAGAACCATATACTGCTTAGGGTCAAGTTCCCGCAGCCAGGCAAGCACCCGCTCCTTTTCCTCGAAGCCAGAATCCCCGCCGCTGTAGATCATCAGCGAAAGAAGACCGCCCTCTTTCAAGAGCGCCAACGCTTTTTCCAGCGCCGGCAAGGTTGTGTCAGGCTTTGTGGCAAGACTGTGATCGCCGCCGGGCAGATAGCCGAGATTAAACATAATCAGGTCTGCGGAGCCTTCCGGAAAATATTCATCCATATGCTCATGGCCGCAGAGGACGAGCCTCACCCGCTTTCTGCCCGATTCATCCTGCAGAAGCGCCCAGACATTTTCGCCCGCGCTGTCACCGGCGGCATCTTCGCCCGGATTCTTTCCTCCATTGTTATCATCACTGGCGGCCGGTCGCTGCTCCAGGCGCTCTTCATAACCATTTTTAATCATCCGTGCCTTTGTCTTCTCCAGTGCCATTTCCTGAATATCCATGGCAAGAATCTCTCCGCCTCCCTCTCCGAGCAGATCACATAGAAAAAGGGTATCCTTTCCGGTTCCCGCCGTGGCGTCGATAAAACGCGGAAGCGGAAAACACGGCTCTGTTTCCGCTCCACAGTTCTCCAGCATCTGCCGGATTCTCATCTGGCACCAGTCTGTAATCGCAAATCGATTCATCATGCCAGCAGGAAATATCCTGCCACCAGGATACCAAGCACAATCCGGTAGACGCCGAAAGCTTTAAAGTCATTTTTCTTCACATATCCAAGCAGGAACTTGATGGCAAGGATGGATACGACAAAAGCCACCACCATGCCTACCAGAAGAATAGTTATCTCATATCCGGTGTAATTGAAGCCGAATTTGATCATCTTTAAAAGGCTGGCTCCAAACATGACCGGAATGGAAAGAAAGAAAGAATATTCTGCAGCCACATATCGGGAGGTTCCGATGAGCACCGCTCCGAGGATAGTTGCACCGGAACGGGAGGTTCCCGGGATCAGCGCAAGAATCTGGAAACATCCGATAAGAAAGGCTGTTTTTACACTGACAGATTCCAGCGTGGTCATTGACGGGGTTCTGCTCTTATTGTAGTTTTCAACGACAATGAACAGGATACCATAAAGAATCAATGTAAACGCCACGGTCTGCGGATTGTAGAACAGAGCGTCAATCTGGTCATTAAACGGCAGACCTATGATAGCCGCCGGCAGACAACCGATGATCACCTTACCCCACAGACGAAAAGTATCTTTTTTCTCCACTTCTGTTTTTTTGGGACTGAATGGATTCAATTTATGGAAATACAACACACAGACCGCCAGGATAGCGCCAAGCTGGATCACAACAAGAAACATTTCCATAAAGGCATCAGAAACATTGAGCTTCACAAATTCATCCACCAGGATCATATGTCCTGTGGAACTGATGGGCAGCCATTCAGTAATACCTTCCACGATACCCAGCAAAATTACCTTTAACATCTCTAAAATCATTTTGTTACATACCTCCTGTAATCATACGGCAGTACCGGCTCTGCCAAAAATACAGTTTATTGTATCACATATGTCTGCTCTTGTGGGCACCTATTTCTTTAGACTTCCTTTCAATGCCCCGGCCGAACGGAAACCGGCCGCACAATCAGGAAATCGTTGCGATCATTCCCTGTTCTGTCAGAAACCGAAGCGAAAATATCTTTGTACGGGGATTTTTATCAAAACGCAGCGTAACTTTATCTCCGTCAATCTGCACAACGGTTCCCGTACCATATTTTTTATGTTTTATCCGCTGCCCCGCTCGAAAAGACTCCGTACTATAACGTATTTCGGCAATATACCGGGAAGGCTTCGCCTCTTTCTGGTACATTTCTTTCACCGAATAGAGAAAAAGGTAGGTTTTCGCCCGGGTCAGCGCCACGTACATGAGCCGCCGCTCTTCTTCCAGATCCGCGTCTTTCACCGCCTTTTTGTGCGGGGTGACGCCCTCGTTCATATCCATGACAAAAACCACCTCATATTCAAGGCCTTTGGCACTGTGCATGGTGGTGAGCGTCACCCCCTTATTGTCCATGCGGCGTCCGGCCTCTATCTGCTTTTTGAGTTCCTCTCCATATTCTTCTATATATGCGAACCATTCTTCTACCGTATGGTACTCTTTGGCACTTTCCTGGATTTGATCAAGAATCTCCGTCAGATCATCAGGATTCATTCGACGAAAAGATGCGTACTCCGCCAGATATTCCTCATAACCGACGCTGTTTCTTATGTACTGAACAGCAGCGTAGGGTTCCATTTTTTTGAGCAGATACAAATCCATCTCCAGCTTATCAATCTTTTCATAAAGCCAGCGTTTGCCGAAAGTCTGCTGCTTAAGCGCCTTCAAGTCCACTTCCGGATCCGGGAGCATTTTCCTTGAAATGTACCTTTTCGGACGATTCATGATCTGAAGAAACAAGCTTCGATCTCTGGCTCCCATGGCAAGCTTCAGATAAGTCACAATATTTTTTGCGATCCAATGTTCAAAAATATTAGGCAGGATATCCCTCATCTGAAAAGGAATATTGTATTCCATGAGACGCCCGGCAAGGAGTCTCGGCTGAGTATTTGTCCGGAAAATAACCGCGATTTCTTCCGGCGGAATCTCTTTTTTCAAATAAAAACGAATGCCATTTACAATATCGCCGCACTCGGCACTCACTGTGTCAAACTGCCGGTATACGATGGGCGCCCTGCTTCCCCGGGCGGCTGTGAGATCCTTATCAAACCTTTTTGTATTGTGACTGATCAGTCTTCTTGCCCCGTCCACAATCTCCTGGCTGCACCTGTAATTGATACGCAGTATCATCTGTTTTGCCGCTGGATAATCTTTTTGAAATCCCAGCATAATTTCCGGCTTCGCTCCCCGAAAGCGGTAAATAGACTGATCGTCATCACCGACAATAAAAAGATTCTCTCTTTCTCCCGCCAGCATTTTCACGATCTCATACTGAATCCGGTTGATATCCTGAAACTCATCTACCAGAATATACCGAAACCGTTCCTGCCACATTTTCAAAATATCCGGTCTTTCACGAAGCAGCTCATAGCAGAATACCAGCATGTCGTCAAAATCCAGCATCTGGCGGCTGCGCAGCCGCTGTTCATATCCATTATATATTTCCTGAAACAAATCATCAGCGCAGTTGCTGCTGTGATACAGGGACAGATCCATCATCTCGCCTTTGACATAACTGATCTCATTTAAAATACCTGTGAGAAATTCCGCCTCATCTTCGATTTCCAGCTCTTTCTCATCAATCATTTCCTTGACATAATTCCGCCGTTCTTCTTCTCGGACAATATTCCTTCCTGTATACCGGTACGCATAACGAAGTATCATGAAAAAAACAGAGTGAAAGGTACCAAACATCACCGGAGTCTGTTCACTCTCCATCAGTTTTTTAAATCGCTGCTCCATTTCTCTGGCCGCAGCTCTGGTAAATGTGATGACCAAAATATTGGAAGGATGTATCCCCGCCTGCTCTATGAGCCATTTGACACGGTATGTGATCACCAGCGTTTTACCGGAACCCGGACCTGCCAGAACCATGGCGGGGCCATCTTTATGGGTAATTGCTTTTTTCTGTTCTTCATTAAATTCTGCGCTCATGTTTCTCATCCTTTATGTTTCCGCCGGGGTTCAAATTGCCTTCCGGTTAAAATGTATACTGCGTCAGAAAAAGGGTGTTTGTACAAACACCCTTTCTCCTCTGTTCCAAAAAATCTTTCTGCGATATCATACTGCCAGAAAAATAATTCTGAATATATTTTTATTTTGCAACTGATTCCAAATATTCTTTGACCTCTGCCTCTGTAACCAGCGACATTGCCTTCTCAGCAACGGCGTTAGCTTCCTCCATAGTCCAGAGAGAAATTGTCTTTCTGGTTGCCAGAATGGATGTTGCGCTCACGCTGAACTCATCCAGTCCAAATGACAGCAGCAATGGTGTCAGCAGCGGATCAGCAGCTGCTTCACCACACATGCCTACCATAGTTCCCTCTGCCTTACCGGCTTTGATCACTCTCTCAATGGAGCGGAGTACTGCCGGATTATAAGTGGAGTACAGATAAGCTACATCCGGATTACCACGGTCAACCGCCATAGTATATCCTGTAAGGTCGTTTGTTCCGATGCTGAAGAAATCCGCTTCTTTTGCAAAAGCATCTGCCATCAGGCTGGCTGCCGGTGTCTCCACCATGATACCAACCTGGATATTTTTATTGTATGGAATTCCCTTCTCGTCAAGCTCTGCCTTAATCTCATTGAGCATTGCCTTCACTGCACGAAGCTCATCCACACAGGAAATCATCGGCACCATAATTTTGATCTCGCCGTAAGCGCTCGCACGAAGCAGGGCTCTTAACTGCGGACGGTATAAATCTTCTCTCTTGAGACAGAGACGAACGGCACGGAATCCGAGGAAAGGATTCTCTTCTTTGCCAAGACCCAGATATGGAATCTCTTTATCTCCGCCGATATCCAGAGTACGGATGATGACCGGTTTACCTTCCAGTGTCTCAGCCACCTTCTTATATGCCTCAAACTGCTCGTCCTCTGTAGGAACCTGTGGACGATCCATAAAAAGGAACTCTGTACGGAACAGACCTACTCCTTCTCCATCGCACTCCACAACCTTCAGAGCATCTTCCGGTTTTCCGATGTTTGCACAAAGCTCAACTACATGTCCGTCGGCCGTTGCGCTTTCTTTTCCTACAAACGCCTGGAGAGCAGCCTTCTCAGCCAGATATTCTTCTCTCTTGGCAGTGTACTCCTTGAGCGTCACCTCATCCGGAGATACGAATACCTGTCCGCTGGAACCGTCCAGAACAACGGTCTGTCCGTTTTCCACCTTGCCCACAATTCCTTCGATACTTAATACAGCCGGAATCTCCAGGGCTCTTGCCAGTATTGCAGAATGAGAAGTCTTGCCGCCAATCTCAGTCAGAACTCCGGCCACATTAGCAGGGTTGATGCCCGCTGTCATTGATGGAGTTAAATCCTCTGCTACAAGAACAGTTCCCTCCGGCACCGCTGCCAGATCGATATCTTCCACATCGAGAAGAATCTTTAACAGTCTTGTCTTAATGTCACACACATCTGTCGCTCTCTGCTGGAACATCTCGTCTTCAATAGAGGAAAACATCTGTGCGTACATGTCGCATACCTGCTCAACTGCAGCTTCTGCGCACATTTTCTCATTTTCAATATTTGAGTTAATCTGCCCGGTCATTTCCGGATCCATTAACAACAGGACATGTCCTTCTAATATTTCTGCCTCTTTTGCCCCCACGCGAGTCTTCATGTCTTCTGCCATCGCCTGCGTCTTAGCAATACATTTCTCCAGTGCATTGTTAAAACGTTCTTTCTCAGCAGCGATATCGCTGACTGCAACGTTATCATATGCCAGAGACGGTTCCTTCACAATCACTACGGAACCGATACCAATTCCGGCAGATGCACCAATACCAGTATACATGATTTCCACCTCTATATTATTAACTTATTCTTATTCTCCCAGACCAGATTCGATTAATTCGACTGCTGTCTTTAAAGCTTCTTCTTCGTCTGGTCCGTTACATTCCAGTTCAATTTCAGAACCGCATTTAATACATGCGCCAATAATATTGAGAAGGCTCTTTGCATTGATGTCTTTGCCGTTGAAGTGAATTGTTACATCGCTCTCAAACTTAGCAACGCCTTTGGCAAAAACGCCTGCCGGTCTCATGTGAAGTCCCTGTGGATTGTTGATTGTGATTTTTTGTGATACCATAATGTTCTTCTCCTTTTCTTTAAAAAGTTATGGAACAGCTTCACTGAAAGCTGCCGTCATGTTATAGAATAACAGAATAAAAATAACCGGATCAATTCACTGCTGGTAGATGCATTCGATTAGTATTATACGTATTGCTGTCCACAGAAACCTGCCGACGGCAACCTGCACACGCGATACCGCAGAACCGCATATTATTCCTTTATCATTCCTTTTGAAATGATACTCACAACATGCAGTATAAACAAAAAAAGAACTGTCATACATCACATTTTAGATAAAAATACAATGATATCTGCTCCCTGTGAAAATATCTACAGACTTTTTTTCATTTTTTGCTCCCCTTAGTTATTTTATAAGACTAATTTTACCATTGTTTGGATATAGTGTCAACCGATTGCCCGGCAAATATCTTTATATCCTTGTGGATAAAAAAGTCATTTCTTTCTGCGCATTCTCATCGTCAGGAAACAGTCCGCAATATTCCTGCACCGCCTCATAAGCCGCCTCATAATCCTGAGAACGTTCATAGATAATAACCTTCTGATACATGAACTCTCCCTTGTTTTCTCCTCCGGCAGCAATTCCCTGCTCCGTAAAAGCGAGAGCATTTTCATAATCTTCCTGCTCAAGATAAATATCGCAGATGTCCTTCAAAAATAAACTGTCCTCTGTTTTTTCCCAACCCTGCTTGTAAATCTCCATGGCCCGTTCATAATCGCCGGCCTCTCTGGCACATCTGCCTTTTAACTGATAATATCTGGACTCGCCGGGATCTGCAGCTATGAGACTGTCATAAATCTCCTCAGCCTTCTCATAATCAGCAAGCTGATAATAGCTCTCCGCCAGATAGCACGTCATATCATGATCGAGGCTGCCCGCCAGCAGAGAATGTCTGTTAAGAGCTTCCTCCAGATACTGGATTGTCTTGGAATAGTCCTGTTCCTTAAAATATAACAGCGCATTATCCCTGAGTTCTTTCTTTGCGCTGTATTCTCTCCACTGCCAAAAACCGGCAATGACCAGCAGCACCACGGCTGCGGCTATGATTCCTCGTAATAATCTGCTCATATATAACCTCGCTGTCCTGTCTGATCTTTTTGTTCTCTGTGCTTCCCGGCGTCTTCTCTGTCATTCTGCCGGAATATATACTTTCTGTTTTATTTTATCTTACTTCACACAAAAAAACAACTATAGAAAAAGCGCTGTCCCCGATGAAAGGTACAGCGCCTTTTTGTCTTCTGTATTATTTTCTTAAACCTAACTGCTCGATTAAGGTTCTGTAACGCTCGATATCTTTTGCTTTCAGATATGCAAGGAGATTTCTTCTCTGACCTACCATCTTCAGAAGACCTCTTCTGGAGTGATGATCCTTAGGGTTAGCCTTGAAATGATCCTGCAGATCATTGATTCTTGCTGTAAGAATAGCAACCTGTACTTCCGGTGAACCGGTATCTCCTTCTTTTCTGCCATATTTTGCAATCAGTTCCTGTTTCATTTCCTTTGTAATCATGTTCCAATCCTCCTTAAATAATAAACACCTTTACGAAGACAAGGTCGGAGTAACTCCATATCCTGGCAAAGGTTAATCCCGCCCACGGCTTCTTCTCCCGCAGGCACTTTAGCCAGTTTACCATATGGGAAAATGTTTGTAAAGAACTTTTTTCACCTCAGTATCTGATATTTTCAACGGCCGGCGTCTTATTCTCTCAGCTTACGCAAAAGTTCCCGGAAATATTCCGGAAGCGGCGCTTCAAACTCCATATACTCGCCAGTCCGCGGATGAATGAATCCAAGTATCCGGGCATGGAGACACTGCCCCCGGAGTCCTTTCCTTCCACTCTTTGGTCCATAGATTTCATCACCGAGAAGCGGATGTCCGATGCTTGCCATATGAACGCGGATCTGATGAGTCCGCCCGGTCTCCAGCTGACATTCGATATGATTAAACTGATGATTCAGGTGATCAATCACCCGGTAATGGGTGACAGCTTTTTTCCCATTTTTATATTCCACCGCCATCTTTTTTCTGTCCGCAGGATTTCTGCCGATGGGGGCATCCACGATACCTTCTTCCTCCGGAATATTGTTATAGACGATCGCCTCATATTTTCTGGTGATGGAATGTTCTTTCAGTTGTTCTGCCAGATTCCGGTGGGCCAGATCTGTCTTGCACACTACAAGCACGCCGGTGGTATCTTTATCAATCCGGTGAACGATGCCCGGTCTCAGTACGCCGTTGATACCGGAAAGGCTGTCCCCGCAGTGAGCGAGAAGACCGTTGACCAGCGTTCCGGAATATCTTCCCGGACAGGGATGCACCACCATATCTTTCGGTTTATTGATCAAAATCACATCTTCATCTTCATAAATAATGTCCAGAGGAATGTTTTCCGGCAGCACCTCAAGCTCTTTTAACGGCGGAACCATCAGAAGAATCCGGTCATCTGTCTGTATTCTGCTGCCCGCCTTTGCCGCCTTTTCATTTACAGTAACCTTGCCGCCTTTGATCAGTTTCTGGATATAAGAGCGGGAATGTTCTGTGAGTTCCGCCGCCAGAAATTGATCCAGCCTGAGTCCCTCCTGTTCTTTCTCCACAGTATAATAATAGCGCCGGTCTTTTTCTTCTTTTATCTCTTTCATTCTGTTCCTCATCTGCCTTTCTTTGAAAAAAGCCGGTCAAAATCTTCCTCTTTATAGAGGAACACGATGAGAAAGATCAACACGATTGCCGATGTGGTCACATAAATATCCGCCACATTGAATACCGGGAAATCTATCAGTTTAAAATAGAAAAAATCTACCACATATCCCCGGAAAATACGATCTATCATGTTTCCTACGGCTCCTGCACCTATAAAGCAAAGACACAGTCTGAGCGGCAGAAAATGTCTCTCACGTGACATCCGGGGCAGTGCCCATATAAGCGCCGCCAGAACAATGGCCGTGATAATCAGGAACACCCACTGCTTATTCTGCAGAATGCCAAAGGCAGCCCCCCGGTTTTCCACGTAGAGAAGCTGAAACACATCCGGTATGATCGTGATCGGTTCTTGTCCTTTCAGATTCTGAAGCGCCAGCACTTTCGTAAACTGATCAAGAACAACCAGAAGCAGACAGCCGATAAATGCTTTTATTCCCTGTTTCATGCCTGTCCTCCCGCTTCTTTTTCTTCATTGCGGCTTCGAAAAACCGAAAGCATCTCCTCTTCTGTCACATCTTTATAAATATCGGCTTCACCTACGGCACGAAGCAGAATAAATTTGATAGCGCCATGTTCCATTTTTTTATCATGCCTGGTCTCACGGACGATATCTCTGCTGTCAAGCTCCTGCGGAATCTCCGGAAAATCAAAATATTTGAAAATATTTACAATGTCCTCATATTCTTCCTGCGAAATATAATTTCTTCTGCGGGACATGTCTGCTGCCAGTATACAGCCGATACCAACACATTCTCCGTGGGTCAGGCGGAAATCCATCAGTTTCTCAATGGAATGTCCAAATGTATGTCCAAAATTCAGGAAGGCGCGTATTCCCTGCTCTTTCGGATCTTCTTCCACCACGGCCCGCTTAATCCGGCAGCTTCCTTCCACCATGACTGCCATAGCCTCAGGATTTCTTGCGGCAATAGCTTCCCTGTTCGCCTTCACCCATTCATAATATTCCCTATCCTGAATAAGTCCATGTTTGATAACCTCGCCGAGACCGCTGTGAAACTCCCTTTCTGACAGAGTCTTTAAAGTATTAATATTAATATATACTAATTTTGGCATATAAAAAGCCCCTACCATATTTTTATATGACTGGAAATCCACGCCGGTCTTTCCTCCGATACTGCTGTCCACCTGAGAAAGCAGACTGGTTGGAACCTGTACAAAATCAATGCCCCGCAGATAAGTGGCAGCGGTAAATCCTGTCAGATCGCCCACTACGCCTCCTCCCAGAGCAATGAGCATATCTTTTCTGTCATATTCATGCTGAATCAGATAACGGTAAAGCTGGCTGACCGTATCCAGATTTTTGCTGGCTTCCCCTTCCTGAAAAATAAAAATATCCACCTGCCTGCATGCCTCGTTCAACAACTCATGAATCTCATTGAGATAGTAGGACGACACATTTCTCTCTGTCACGATACAGAGCCTTTTTTTCTCTATATCAAAAGCTTCCAGTTCTTCTGTCAGCCCCTGGAACGTATCCTTTATTACGATATCATATACTTTCTTTTCATCCTGCTTTACTTCCAAACGTTTTTGTACCATATTTTCCTCCTGCATATTTCTCTCCTGACGGGTATTGTCTGTATTCTGCCGGCATAAGAAATGGCAGAGCCGCATCGCGCCGGAAGTCCGTTGTTTTCTTCAAAACAACAGTCTCTCCGACTGCACATGAGCCCTGCCTGTCATGAAACATTTTCTCTAAAACTTCGTTAATTCAGGAGAAATCATGCTGTCACTGATAATCTCATCCCGCAGATCACCGGACACTTCGATATTGCCCGGAGCAACGATAAAAATATTATTGGAGATGGCCTTAAGTGTTCCGTCAATGGCAAAACATGCGCCTCCGATAAAATCAGCGATTCTCTGGGCTTCGCCAATCTCAATACCTTCCAGATTAACAACAACGGTAATTCCGTCTTTTAAAAACTCAGCAACAACGCGCGCCTCGTTAAATAACTGTGGTTTTACAACTTTCACGACTTCACCTTCTTCTTGTCTTCCATGAAATGGGATTACTCTTCTTTCTGTCTCTTCTTCTTCCACCGGTTCTTCTTCCGGTTCTTTTTTCCTGCGGCGGAAGGAGAGAATCGGTTTTTTGGACTGCTGCGGCGGTTCTTCTTCAATATCTTCTTCGTCTGCTTCTTCCGTCACTTCGTCGTATTCTTCATCAAATTCTTCCGTGGCTTCTTCTTCCGAATCATTCAGCGTCATCATGTTTAAAAACTTCTCCGCGAACTTTACCATTCCTTTGTTCCTCCCTGTCATTTATTGTAATTGCGCTCACCAAAGATACCGGTCCCCACCCGAACCATGGTGGCTCCCTCCTCAATGGCGACCTCATAATCATTCGTCATGCCCATAGATAAGATATCCATGGTTACATTATCAATGTTTTTATCTCCAATGTCAACAAATAATTTATGTAATTTTCTAAAATAACAGCGGTTTTCCTCCGGATCATCCACAAACGGCGCACTGGTCATGAGTCCCCGGATATGCACATGAGGAAAATGACTGATCTCTTCCGCCATCTTAATGACTTCGTCAGTGTCCATTCCAAACTTTGTATCTTCTTCCGCGACATTTACCTGGAGCAGAATCTGCGCGGTAAGGTTTCTCTTCGCCGCCTCCTTCTCAATCTGCTTTGCCAAATGTACGGAATCCACAGAATGGATCAGTACTACTTTGTCAAGGATATATTTTACCTTATTGGTCTGCAGATGCCCGATCATATGCCAGTGTACCGGCGCGCTCACATGCTCCTCTTTCTCACAGAGCTCCTGCACATAATTCTCCCCAAATTCCATCTGACCAATTCGCCGCAGAACTTCTATATCCTCCAGCGGCTTCATTTTGCTGACTGCCACCAGAGTGACTTCTTCAGGATCTCTTCCTGCTTTCCGGCAGGCGTTTTCTATGTTTTTCTTAACCTTTGCCAAATTATCCTCCAGCATGTTTCTATCCCTCCATTTTCTGTCCGGCTTCACTTCCGCCGTACCGTTCTTTCTGCTGCCATCACCCGGCTGACGGCTTTCAGCCGCCTTCCGTCATCTAATATATGACCTGATTCTCCTGAATGGTGTCACTGTTCAGAATCACCCTGTCGTAAATCTCCACATCGCTGTCATCCGGAGAAATAATACAGTAATCTTCTGTCCTTTCCAGAATAGTCACCGGTTTAAATTCCGCATATCCCCGGTTCACCACATAAACTCCCTGAAGGACACTGGTCTCTTTCAGCGTATATGTTTTGGCTTTTTCCACATCAGAAATTTTATCCCCTGCCTTCAGCTGATCCGATGTGATCAGAACATTATCTCCTTCTGTCCGGTATCTGGTCACGGTGACCTGCGTGAGGATTTCTTCTCCTCTTTTGTTTTCAGATAAAACATTCACCTGATTATCATCGCTGCTGTTGCTTCCTTTTGTCAGATATTCGGCCGGCACCTTATATACATCTTTTTGTACCAGAGAACTGGCAGGAATCTGCAGACCTTCCGTCTCGGATAACTGCAGACGTACGGAAAGATATCTCTGATTAATATATCGCTGCACATAATTATCAAATTGCAGCAGAATGTAACAATTTCCCTCTTTCTTCTGGCATTCAAAAGAAACATTGGTTGTAAAATTATCCTGATGGAAAGTGACCTGCACCGTATGCACGTCTTTCTTTTCCAGGTTTTTCATGCGTTTGTAATCATTCTTATTTACCGGAATCGCCAGCGTCCAGCTCTGCCCTGTCACAATGCGGTAAACAGGCGAACCTGCTGACAGTTCCTCTCTGCTGCGCAAATCTTTCATTTTGGCGCTGTTATCAAAATCTTCCGGACTAAAAGAATCCGGCGTCACCTCTTCTTTGCCGTCAGAAAAAAAAGAAACCAGACCAGACTCTCCTGCTTTCACTTCGACATAACTTCCACTTCCGTACTTTTCTTCCAGCTTGTTCTTATTTTCTGCAAGAATTGTGTCTGTATAGGACATCAGGTCATGATTGATTTCATTTTTCGCCTCGTATATTGCAGAAAAATTATTATCGGTAAAACTATCGGAAAAAGTTCGTAAATCTTCATAAACCTGCTGCGTTTCTTCTGCGCTGACCGTATCTTTTTCTTTCAGCAATTCATTTAGGTAAGACTGCAGCTTACCGGTTGTATCCAGCATGTATACAGTTCCATCTTTTTTTACCCGGGATCCGTCTTTCACAAAATAATTCACATATCCTTTTTTATCCGTAGTAATCAAAGATTCCTCTCTGAGTATCATGCCTGTTCCACTGATATTTTCTGAAATATTACTTTCACTGACCTCGTAAATGGCAAGTTTTTCCTTTCCCAGATACTGAATCACGTAGGCCGTCAGATATATGATGATTACTAAAAATACTATCGTACCGAGATTTATGACAGATACCCGTTTTTTCTCTTTCTTTTTTGCCATCATTATAGTCCCCATCTGTTCAACGCTGCACCGTTTAAATAATCACAATGGATTCCCTGCACATACTGCTTTTCCTCCATCAGCGCCTTCCATTCATCCATGAGCTTCCACCAGCTGTGTCCCCAGTTGCAGAAGGCAGAATCCTTTTCCGGTATTCGGGCAAATAATCGTTCCACCGCTATATCCGGACGAAGCAGTGCGATAAATTCCGCTAACCGCTCCAGATATTCTTCTTTCGAGCATATGCTTATTCTACCATTTCTGTATTCCTGATACAATACAGATTTTTTCGGAATATATAACGAATGAAGCTTTACCATAGAGACCGGAAGCGCAGATAAAATCTTTGCTGCTTCTTTTGCATCCTCCATGGTATCGCCGGGCAGATTTAATATCATATGTACGCAGACCGGAAAATGATAGGGAGCAATAGTCAGCACCGCATCCAGAAACTCGGCCAGTCCATGTCCCCGGTTGACGGCACGGAGAGTATGATAATTCACAGTCTGAAGCCCCAATTCCAGCGACACCTGTATTCCCGTCTTTTCTCTGAAATCCGCCATTGCCTCAAGATAATCCCGCCGGATACAGTCAGGTCTTGTGGAAAGACAGATTTCCACAATATTATCCACATTTCCCGCTTCCCTCATATATGCCATCAGTTGCTCAAGCGGGAGGAACGTATTCGTATAATTTTGAAAATAGGCAATAAATCTTTTGGCATGGTAACGCTTTTCAACCTTTTCCCTGGATGATTTCAGCTGCCCGCTCACTGTCTCCATGGAATCCGCCGCCTCAAAGCCGGTTCCCTCCTCGGCACAAAAAGAGCATCCCGCCCCTTCCTTCCTGTTCGGACAGGAAACCGGCAGATTAACCGGCAATTTATACACCTTCTGCCCATATTTTTCTTTCAGATATTCACTATAGGAATAATACATCCTGTTCTCCGCCATGATGTTTGTCGTCCTTTCCACTTTTGCTGTTCTGCTGCAACAGAAAAAGGGTGTTCCAAAAGATTGTCCGCCAGCCTTTCCAAACAGGAATATCTAAATTCCCGCCGGCTGCCTTTCTCCTTTTTGCAACACCCTCATAATGATTCTGTCATTTGTCTGCAGATCGTTCGACCACAATCCACAGGAACACCGGCTCCCAATATATACCGGTGTGTTTCTCTGTACTTTCTTACCGCGTTCTCTCTCTATGTATTCTTATAAAGAAACCGTTACGTACTGCTGTACTTCTTCCGGCATATCTTCCTTATCAGCAGATGCACTGATCACAAAATCCACATCAAACTTCTCAGATAATACATTGAGCTTGCTTACTGCGTAGTCCAGATTACCGTCAATGCATGCGGTTGTCAGGAAGCTGTCCAGATAAATCTTATCCAGATCGTGATCCTGTGATAAAATTCCTGCTATGAAACCGATGAACATGTCCGTATTCTCAATATTGAACTCCGGAACAACAATGAGGCGAATCTGATTACTCAGTTCATACATATGTTTATTATTTTTGTCCAGATAGACAATAGTACCTTTGGTGAGCTTGATATCATCATTGACTTTCTGAATTAATATTTTGGTTTTACCGTGTCCTTTCAGTCCTGCAATAATTTCAATCATGTTGGTGTCCTCCTTAAATTATATTGTCTGCCTGTCGGAGGGTAAGGCTCTTCATCTCAAAAGCCCTGCCCTCCGGCAGACAGTTATTGTATTGATTGCTATATACATTATAGTTGAAATAGCGTAAAATCACAACCATTAATTCAATTATTCACAATATTTTCTAACAATTTCGTCATGGAATTGTACAAATCTTCATGAGTCGCCGCTCCCATCACCACAGAAAAGAAACGTTCTCCAGCTTCATTTTCCGTCAAAAGAATCAGACAGGATTTGGCCATGGATGTGGTTCCTGTCTTACCTCCCAGCAGAGTGACACCGTTTGGAACAGAGTACGTATTTAAAAGGAATTCATCTGTACTCTGCATATACTCGCCGACTTCTCTGCCGTCGGCAGTTACGTAAGTCATCGTGTAATCTTTCTTGGAAGCAGTCTCAAGGTATGCGTCATGTTTTACCACTTCCTTAAATATTAAATATAAATCGTAGGCCGTAGTATAATGATTGTCGTCATGCAGTCCATGGGAATTGGCAAAATGCGTGTGGGTCGCGCCCAGCTCTCTTGCCCTCTCGTTCATCATTTCGACAAACTTCTCCTCACTTCCGGCAATGTATTCCGCCAGAATTACCGCACAGTCGTTGGCAGATTTTACCACCAGGCCATGGAACGCCTCATTGACAGTCAATGTATCTCCTTTGGAAAGCGTCGTGGCCACCGCACCGTCCTCGTTGAGCTCAATATCATGATCCAGCGTGATCTCATCATCCAAATTTCCATTTTCCAGCACTAAAAGCGCCGTCATTATCTTTGTAACACTGGCAGGATATACACGTTCAAAACAGCGATACGATTTCATAACCTCATTTGTACTGTCATTGATCAACAGCTCCGCATAATTGCTGCTCTGGTAACCGGGCGTATTCTGACTTTCTGCGTCCAATACAGCCAGATCAGCCGCCATTCCTTCTAAGTTATCTGTCTCCGCTTCCTCCTCCTTCGCATAGTAGGATTCATAGGAGTTTGTGATCTGAAAAGGATTCTGTATACATCCGGATACACTCACAGCCAGAATAACCAGCATCAGAATCCAGCCCAAACGGGCAAATCTTCGTTTCTGTCTCATATGCCTCTCTTTTCATTTTATGAATTTATGCGTCAGCGATACATCTCCCGCCATTCCAGGTCACCGCGATCCAGTGCCATCACCAGAAGCTCCGCCGTTGCAAGATTAGTCGCCAGAGGAATATTATGCATATCACACAAACGCATAACATTAAATAAATCCGGTTCATGTGTCTTCTGATTCAGGGGGTCTCTCAAAAAAATCACCATATCAATGAGATTGTGTTCTATCTGTGACCCCAGCTGCTGTTCGCCTCCCAACGGGCCTGCCAGATATTTGTGCACAGTCAGGTTGGTCACTTCCTCAATCAGCCTTCCGGTCGTCGCAGTTGCAAATAATTCATGTTTGTTTAAAATGCCTCGGTATGCGATGCAGAAGTTCTGCATCAGTTTTTTCTTGCCGTCATGTGCAATCAATCCTACATTCATCAAAACCCCTCCTATAATTAATAATGTCGTTGCAAACCGACGTTCAACACCAGTCCGATTCCCGCCATACAGCTCAGCAGCGATGTCAGTCCATAACTCATAAACGGAAGCGTCAGCCCGGTATTCGGCAGAAAATGTGTCGCCACGCCGATATTAATGAATGTCTGGAATCCAATCCAGGCGGCCACCCCTGTGGCAATCAGTCTCCCGCTTATATTTTTGGCACGTTGAGCTATTATTAAACATTGTATCACTATTATTGCGTATAATGCAATAACAATAATACTTCCTATAAAACCAACTTCTTCACCGATCACAGAAAAAATAAAGTCCGTCTGCTGCTCTGAGACAAGTCCGGTATCTGTCACCGTCACTTCTGAAATAGTATTATTATTGATTCCTTTTCCATAGAGCTGTCCGGAACCAATGGCCATCTCTGAATTCTGCTGCTGGTAAGCAGTAGTATCCTCATATTTGGAAGGATTTAAAAACGTCATAATCCTCGTTACCTGATATTCGCGAAGCAAAATCTGATTTGGCGTCTGTATATACCAGAGAAACAACACCAGCAGCGGCACACCGATAATAAAACATCTGCGGATCAGTTTGCCATCCAGACCGCCAACAAAAATAACTGCCAGCAGAATCACGGTAATAGCGATAGTCGTCGACAAATCAGGCTCTATCACCACCAGAAGAAGAGGCACAGCGCATAACGCCGCCAGTTTAATGAGATTTTTCCATTCGTTCAGATCCTCTTCATGTTCCTGGATATATACCGCCACAAATATGATCATAATGATTTTTGTAAACTCTGACGGCTGTACTCTGGTAAAGCCGAGATTCAGCCATCGTCTCGCTCCACCGACACTGACGCCTCCTATTTTTACAAACACAAGAAGCGCCAGATTCAGCACGTACAGAATTCTGCTGAAATCACAGATAAAATTATAATTGATCACAGACAGGACAAACATCACGGCTGCACAAAACAACATTCCCAGAAATTGCCGGCTGGTATAAGAGCTGTCTGCACTGTTGATAAACAATACGCTCAGCCCGCACAAAATCAGCACAGCAATTATCAATGTCCAATTATAATTTTTAAACTGATATTTCTGTCTTAACATGCAAGCCTCCTAACATTATCTGTGAAAGCGTACCTCTTTAATAGGGATATTGGCATAAAGTGCCGGGCCGTTCCCATTTCCTTCTTCTGTTTCGGTCTGGGTGATCTGGATATCCAGTCCCTGGGTATCAATCTCCATATATTTTGATATCACCTCAATGATATCGTTCTTTATCATCTCCATCGTCTCCGGAGAACAGCTGGCTCTGTCAGAAACCAAAACCAGCTTCAGCCTGTCTTTCGCCATTGTCCCGGAAGATCTTCTTCTGAAAAAAGTATCTATGAAACCCATGTGTGTGTTCCTCCTTTAGTATCCCCGTTTAAATAAACCGATGATTTTCTTAAATATTCCATCCACATCAAATTCCATAAACGGTACTTTTTCTCCGAGAATTCTATGGCAGATATTCTCAAATGCCTTGCCGGCCTGTGTATCCTTTCCAACCAGAGGTTCTCCCTCATTGGTAGCAACTACAATGCTTTCATCGTCCGGTACCACTCCAATTAAGTCTATCGCAAGAATATCGATAACATCCTCCACAGACATCATATCTCCCCGTTTCACCATATCCATGCGGATACGGTTGATCACCAGATCGATTCTCTTTAAATCATTGGCTTCCAGCAAACCAATGATCCTGTCTGCATCACGGATGGCCGATACCTCCGGAGTTGTCACGATAAGCGCCCGGTCAGCTCCGGAGATCGCATTCTTAAATCCCTGTTCAATTCCTGCCGGGCAGTCCAGCAGTATGTAATCAAACTCCTCTCTGAGCTCATCCACCAGCTTTTTCATCTGTTCCGGACTCACAGAACTCTTATCTCTGGTCTGTGCGGAAGGAAGTAAAAAGAGATTGGAGTATCTTTTATCTTTGATCATCGCCTGTTTTATCCTGCAGTTTCCTTCAATGACATCCACAAGATTATAGACGATCCTGTTCTCCAGCCCCATGACCACATCCAGATTTCTTAATCCGATATCTGTGTCAATCATGACAACTTTCTTGCCCATTTTTGCAAGACCTGTACCAATGTTGGCCGTGGTTGTTGTTTTTCCCACACCGCCTTTTCCTGATGTAATAACAATTACTTCACTCATCTTCAATCTCCTTTATACCCTTAACTAATGCTTATCTCACTGATCAACGACCGGGTGATCGTTTCAATGAAAATGCTGTCGTTTTCCACAAAAGCCAGTTTTGCTTCCAGCTGTTTTTGGTTCTTTTTTCTTCCTGTCTTCTGTTTTTTCGCTTTCTGGTCCGGAGACCTGGCAATGCAGTCACCAATCTGAATCTGCATAGGCTCCATCATCAGCGACGCCACAAAGGCTCCTCTGTCCTGGGGATATCCCGCATACACAGTTCCTTTCAGGCAGCCGAGGACAACTACATTTCCCCCGGCGACAATCTGTGCTCCGGGATTAATATCTCCCAGAACGACAATACTGCCTTCGACTTCTATCTTCTGACCGGAACGCAGAGTCCCCCGGTAGAACTGCCCGTTTTTTCCTACAATACTTTCCGGAAAATTCAGTTCTTCCTGTATCGGTTCTTCCTCTTCTTCCTGATCTTCCTCCTGAGCATCTGACAGAGCTTCCGCAAATTCTGTTTCCACGGCCTTCCCTCCATTGATAATATAATTGATCTTCAGGCCGCTGTTCTCCACTATGGTATCTACGAGTAAATTCTGTTCTCCCTGTGTAAGATCTCTTCCCTCAAAGCTTACTGCGATAGACTGACTGAAATCAAAAAACCGAATGGATTCTTTAAACTTTTCTGCCACCTCGCGTAGTAGTTCCTCAAAAGGAAGGGTAGGATTCAACACAATCTGGAATCCATACTTATTTCCTTTAATAATAACGGAACTTTTCATAATTCCTCCTGTTTCTAATCATTATTGCTGTCGCCTCCGGACGGCATTAATGCAGTGGTTGCTTTTTCCTCTTCCTTACTGGTCTTGTTGAAATAATATTTATAAATGTCTCTTGCAATCTCAGCCGCATTGGTGGACGTATAGCCGTTTGGCACAACTACTGTCATGGTAATATCCGGATCGTCATACGGAGCGTAAGAAATGAACAGCGCGTGGTTCGGACGCTCGGTATTTTCCTGGGCAGTACCGGTCTTGCCGGCCACCTTCAGATCCTGTTTTTCATAGAGAAAACGGATGGTACTGTCTCTGCCGTTTACCACGTCTCTCATTCCCTGTTTAATCAAACCGAATGTCTCGTCGGAAACATCCAGCTCGTCCTCCACCTTTGTCTCATAGGTGGTGAGCTCATTACCTTCCGTATCTGTGGTCTTATCCAGAAGGGTCAGCCCCAGAAGATTATCTTCATTTGCCAGAGAAGTCACATAACGTGAAATCTGAACCGGCGTATAGCTGTGCGTACCCTGCCCGATAGCGGAACGAACAGCGTCCTCATCGGAAATCTGAGGCTCATATTCTGTGATCTCCACGCCCGATTTTCTGTCCAATCCATAGTAAGCGGCATATTTTGCCAGCTTCTGCAGACCGGTCTCACTGCTGTACACACCATTGGTCGTACCCAGATTGTATCCCATCTGATAGAAGAAATAGTTACAGGATACGGCGATGGCTCCGCTGACATTCAGCGAACCATGGGCGCTTGGATAAATCCAGCATCGCGGGCTTGGCGAGATGTCTTCAAAAATACCCACACACCGGACATAATCGTTACCGTCAATTATGCCTTCCTCCAGCGAAGCTGTGGCGGAAACCGGTTTAAAAGTAGAACCCGGCGCCGTTCTGGTCTGGGTGGCGCGGTTTAACATCGGAGAAGACTTGTCGCTGTTTAATGAAGCGTAATAGTCAGAATCAATTCCATTGGCCAGCCTGTTATTATTGTAGCTTGGATAAGATACCATTGCCCGCACATCTCCTGTCTTCGGATCTGTGATAATGACAGAACCGGAACACGGATCAAGAGCAAGCTGTGCCGGTGTAATTTCAATCTTTCTTATCTTCTCATACATAAAAGTATAGGCGGACATCTGGTCAGTCCTCAGCGCATTGTAATCTTCGTCCTTATTTTTATCAAGAACTCCCTGGTCATAGAGAAGCATACACACCCTCTTCCCGCTAAGCTCCTCATTTTTAATCATGTATTTATATAAAATTTTATCAAATGCTTCATCTGATTGCAATGCATTAATAATATAATCAATCAATTCATTATATATCTCATCACTGGAATAATAATCAGATGCAATGTCAAGAGCGGAAATATCCACCCATTCGCTGTTGATGGCGTGCTGCAAAAAGGTTTTCAGACTGATGCTCTCCTCTTCCCAGTTCTGATATGTCTCGTCGTTTTCATCCATCAGAGAAGAGGATAAAATCTCGCTGTCCACAAGCATATCGTAGATGTAATCCACATACTCTCTGCGCTCCTCGTTTAAATCTCCTCTGGACGTGGTTCCGCTGGACAGCTCTCTGCGAAGAGTCTGCATAACTGATTTCTGCTTATTCTGATATATCTGATAGACTTCCTTCTCATTCTGCTCCGCTTTCTTGCGGTTCAAATTTGTTATATCAATGATATTATTATCAATCAGTGCGAAATAAACATCCTTAATCGGAATCATCTTACTGTCCCCGGCGTCATCAGCCGTAGTCAGATGTGCAAGAACAATACCGGCAAGGCGCCGCTCCAGAATATTATAAGCATATTTCTGCAGATCCAGATCGATGGTCAGATACACATCATTACCGGCAGTAGCTTCCGTGGAATCCACTTCCTGGATAATCTTGCCCAAATTATCCACCAACACCTTCTGCGTTCCCTTTTTACCCTGGAGAGTCGTCTCCATCGTTTTCTCAATTCCCGTTTTTCCAACCACATCACTGGCTTCGTAATCGCCGCCGGCGCTGTTGTATTCATTGAGCTCGTCCTCCGAGATCACTCCCGTATAACCGATGATTCCTGCCATATACTTCGCATCATTGTATTTGCGAAGAGAGTCTGTCTTAATCTCCACCCCCGGAAATTCATCTTCACGCTCAGAGATAGCGGCAATGCTTTCACTGCTTATATTGGAAGCCACCGTGATCGGCGTGGTCTGCGAATAACGGTTCATGTAAAGATCATACCGCACGGACATGATCTTCAGCGTATCTTCCATGGAATAACTGTCGGAGATCTCAAACATGCGTCCGGAACCAGTCGGTCCGTCTGTTCCCATACGAAGATATTCGTAGACTTCCTCCGGAGAAGAATTCAGCCATTTTTCCGCCTGTTCTTTTTCATCTCCTGTCAGATTATCCACATTGGTGATTCCGTAAATATCCTGCTTAAATCTTCGCAGCGCGCTTCCGGATTCCGTAAAAACGAGCTTGCCCTTTCCATTGACTTCAAGCGGAAGATCATACTGAATCTCATCGCCGTTTGCTTCCAGAAGCTGTATAAGATTATATATAACTTCATTTCTGACTTCATTTTCTGAGACATCTCTGTTTTCCTGCTTACTGCGCTCCTGCGCAATTTCTTCTGTCCTGTCGGTTGTTTCCAGCGTCACCGAGTAAGCCAGCTGGTTATAGGCCAGCAGCTTGCCGTTGCAGTCATAGATATTTCCTCTGGAGCCGCTGGTCTCAATGGTTCTCTCCACCTTATAATTAAAACTGTCCAGATGTTCCTGACCTTCCACTATCTGAAGAACAAAAAGCCGGTACACCAGAAGGCAAAATAAAAAGAGAACAAAAATCCCTATAATAATCACACGGTTAGATACGATTGCTTTCAGCTGTTTCTTCACTTTATTTCCGTCTATTTTCAGGTTGTTCTTAAACAAAATCTGCACTTCCTTTATTTTTCTTCTCAAGCCAGTCATTGATGCGCAGCAGAATCTGGTATAAAATTATTCCCACTGCCACCGTATAGACCATTTCCGGTAATATAATACTTCTGATATAAAATAATATGTGCATATGGTTTTGTAAAAGTCCATAGGCGATGTACATAATGATACCGTAAACAAGATCATTAACTCCAATCATGATAATCGGAAGAAAATTATCGTCCGAATAATAGATCTGATTAAATAATCCGTCCACAAAACCAAACAACATATAAATAAATGCAAATCCTCCCAGCCAGGAACCATAGAAAATATCCAGCAGCAGACCGCCGAAAAATCCTGTAAGCATTCCTTCTTTCTGTCCCCTCATGACAGATACGGATGACACAAGAATAAGCAGAACATTTGGTACAGTATCCGCCAGCTTAAATAAATCAAACACCGATGTCTGCAATAAAAAGCACACCAGAATGGTGATGGCTGTCACAACTATCCGCCTCATAAATACCCCTTCTTATACAATCAGCGGAAAGAACGGCATCCTCTTTGATGCCGAATTTCCGCCAATACATTTCTAATCTGCAGTTTCACTGCCTGCCGGCACCTCTTTTAACTGTGTGATCACCAGCACCTCATCAATATGCTGAAAATCCACCACCGGCGTAATCACCGCCGACTTGGTCAGATTGGAGGAATCCATCTCGATGCCGCTCACTGTGCCAATCTTAAGTCCCGGAAGATATTTTGAGCTGATATTCGAAGTTACCAGTTCATCTCCGTCAACCATAGTGGCATCTTTACTGATATAGGTTACATCAATGACCCCGTCTCTGCGTGCCGACTGACTGTTTCCTCTCACTACGCAAGTATCTGAGGTATTAACGGACATAGCGCTTACATTACTGTCGTCACTGATAATGGACTGCACTTTCGCATAATTGCTTCCAACTTCTGTCACAATACCCACGAGACCATCACCTGCAAGCACGTTCATATTGACCGCAATGCCGTCATCCGAACCTTTATTAATAATAAAATTCTCGTACCAGTTACCGCTGCCGCTACTGATTACCCGCGCGCCCACCTTCGTATAGTTTGCATACTGCTGGCTCAGCGAGAACAACGACCTCAGGTCCTCGAGCTCCTGCTGGTCACTCTGCAGGCTTTCATTTTGCTGCGTCAGATTCTCCACCTGCTGTCTCAACTGCTCGTTTTCCGTCCGGAGTTCCTCCATACTCTGCATGGAAGTGAAGCGGTCGTTGACCCACACCCCTACAGAATTAATGCCATCCTGCATCGGTATGACCACAGCCGCAACAATATTTGTGAACGGCCGTGTCACATCTTTAAAAAGGACGCTCACCGACACAAGCAGCATGCAGATCACCGTGAGCACGATCAGAAGCATTTTGGGTGAGAATTGAAAATTACGGCGATGTTTCATAAGTCCTCCCAAATATACTGTCTAATTGTTACCGGAAATCAGACTCCAGAAAATTGTTGGCAATTCTCTCGTAGTCCGGATTCTCCATAATCATTCCAAGGCCTTTGACAACCGTAAGCTCCGGTTCTTCCATTTTCATGATGGAAAGACCTGTCTCCTGCTGAATCAGCAGATCAAGATTTTTAATATGTGTCGAACCGCCGGTCATGCAGATTCCGTCATGCATGATATCCATAGATAATTCCGGCGGAGTTTTTTCCAGAATAAATTTGATGGCGTCAATAACGGAAGACATGCTCTCGGACATGGCCTCATAAATCAGATGATTGGTTACTGTCACCCTGTTTGGAAGACCGGTGATCAGATTACGCCCCATCACGTCATAAGTCACTTCCTCGTCCTCTTTGATGCCGCTGGCAAGCTGCATTTTCAAACGCTCTGCACTTTTCATACCGATGACCAGATTATGTTTTTTCTTGACGGCCTGCTGAATGGCCTCATCAAATCTTGTTCCACCAATCTTAAGGAGGCGGCTCTGCACAATTCCGCCAAGACTAATCAGACTGATCTCTGTAGTATCTGCGCCGATATTGACGATCAGCCGTCCTGTGGCATCCATCACATCAAGACCCGCGCCGAGCGCATCCGCAATTGGTTTTTCCACAAGACGGATCTTCTTGGTCTTTAATGAAGAGCTGGCGATCAGATCATGGAACGCTCTTTTCTCCACCTCTGTGATATCTGTCGGAACTGCTATATAAAACTCCGATGTTCCGTTTGCCGTCAGCCCTTCCGCAGCTTTTTTACCCTTAAAGCCTTTGAAATAAAGCTGAATCATCGTCTGCATTGCCGAGAAATCCGCAATTACTCCATTTACGATCGGATGCTTCACCTCTATATTCTTCGGCGCCTTTTCATACATGGAATAAGCCTCGTCTCCCATGGCCATAGGATCGCTCTTTTTCACCATGGCAATCATGTTCTTCTGATGTACAACTACTCCTGCAGATTTCTGATAAATTTTAATGGAATTCGTTCCCATGTCAATTCCATATATTTTTTCGGACATCGGTATGTCTCCTTTCCTAATCTTTATGAATCTCCGGCGCCGGCCGCCGACATAATCTTTATCGTCAGCGCCATGCTCCGGGCTGTTTCTTTTCTTTCCTTTTTAATATCTCTTTCGACTGCTCATCATCAGAAAATCACAGACAGCTTGTCCGTGCGCGGCCTTTACATCATTCCCTGTTCCCGTAAACTGGTAAAACAGCGGTCTCCGATGATGATATGGTCTGTAAGCGGAATCCCCAGCAGTTCCCCCGCTTCCCGGATTCGTCTTGTGAGTACCAGATCTTCTCTGCTTGGCTCCGGGCATCCCGAAGGGTGATTATGCAGCAGTATGATATGCACCGCCTCATGGCGGAATGCTTCTACAAAAATGGTCTTCACCGACACATAAGCGCTGTCCGCCGTCCCCTGAGACAAAAAAATCTCTTTTCTCAGGTGATGCTTGCCATCCAAAAGTAAAAGAAGGACTCTCTCCTCTTCAAGATGTCTCATGGTCTCCATATAATATGCCGCAATGGAGTCCGGAGAATTAAAACTGATCTCTCCCACAGCAGACGCCCGGGAAAGCCGTTTAGACAACTCAAGAATACACAGAATCTCAATGGCCTTCACGTCGCCAATTCCAGGTATCTCTTTGAGCATTCCTATCCTCATATGATACAACCCTGCAATGCCTTTGTAAACCGGATGCTTTTCAAGAATCTTCCATGCAAGCTCAAGCGCACTGCACTCTCTGGTTCCGGACCGAAGGATAACCGCCAGAAGCTCTCCGTCGCTCAATGCTTCCGGTCCATATTCCAGACATTTTTCATAGGGCCGTTCCGTAACCGGCCGCTCTTTCATAGTTTTAAACCGCTTCTCCATCTTGCCTCCCCTGTCTCTCCAGGCGCAAATCAGAAAGCTGGCCTAGTAAAATATTTTAACATATAAAACAAGGTTTGTATATACTTTCCCGGCGGCGGTTTCCTTAATTTTTTGTGTAATATGTTACAAAAAAATGACGTTGGGGACGGCTGCTGTTCCGGACAGATTTACTCTTTCCCGTCTTAGTCTTCTGTTTCCGGCAGACGGACTTTTCCTGTCTCATATATTTTCTGCAGCGACATCATAATGCCGTACTTGGCATGTTCCCAGGTAAGCCCTCCCTGAAAATAAACGGCAAAAGGTTCTTTCATTGGCCCGTCGGCGCTCAGTTCAATGGAAGAACCGGAGACGAAGGCTCCCGCTGCCATGATGACCTGGGAATCATATCCCGGCATATCCCACGGCTCGGGCCGGACAAAACTGTCCACCGGTGCCGCTGCCTGAATTCCCTCGCAGAAAGCCGTCATCAGCTGCGGATCATGAAATTCCACCTCCTGGATAATATCGTGGCGGCTCTCCCGGCTGTCCGGTATGACGGTATATCCGAGAGTCTCATAAATATTCGCAGCAAAAATCGCGCCTTTTAACGCTCCCTTTACTACCGTAGGAGCCAGAAACAGTCCCTGGGTCAGAGTGGAAGTAACGCCCAGAGTGGCCCCCACTTCTTTTCCCAGCCCCGGAGAGGTCAGGCGGTATGCAGCCCGTTCAATACATTCTTTCGTTCCGCAAAGGTAGCCGCCGATGGGAGCCAGCCCGCCGCCCGGATTCTTGATGAGAGAACCTACCACCAGGTCTGCCCCCACCTCCGACGGCTCCGTGAGCTCCACAAACTCTCCATAGCAATTATCCACCATACAGAGCACATCCGGCTTTCTTTCCTTAATAAATGTGATCAGTTCTCCGATTCTCTCCACAGACAGCGTAGGTCTTGAAGCATATCCCTTGGAGCGCTGGATGGTCACCATTCTGGTCTTATCATTGAGCGCGGCCTCGATGCCGTCCCAGTCAAAGCCTCCGTCCGGCAGCAGATCCACCTGACGGTAGCTGATCCCGTACTCTGCCAGAGAGCCGTTGGACGGCCGGATACCGATGACTTCCTCCAGAGTATCATAAGGCTTTCCCACCGGAGAAAGCAGTTCGTCTCCAGGACGAAGCTGACTCATCAGCGCCAGAGCCAGCGCGTGGGTACCGCAGGTAATCTGCGGACGCACAAGCGCATCTTCAGTCTTAAAAACATCCGCATAGATTTTTTCCAGTGTTTCGCGGCCGATATCATTGTAACCATAACCGGTTGTCGGCGCGAAACAGGCTTCGCTGAGACGGTTTTTACGCATGGCGCCAAGAACCTTCATCTGATTGCATTCCGTAATGGCGTCGATCTGCGCAAAACGCTCTTTCAGTCTTTCTTCTATCTGTGAACAAAACCGGAACACCGGTCTGCTTATTCCCATGGATTCATAGTATTGTTCCAAAATCTGCTGTTCTTCATTCATCTTTTTTCTTTCCTCTCCTGCAAATGCCTCTTTCTTCCGCCCGGCGCAGCATTTCCGCCAGCAGCGCTTCTTCGCTGTCGTAGTCTCCTTTATCAAACCAGATCACTTCTTTTTCCCGGCGGAACCAGGTAAGCTGCCGTTTTGCAAAATGTCTCGTATCCAGTTTAATCTGTTCCACTGTCTCTTCCAGCGTCTTTTTTCCGTCAAAATAGTCAAAAAATTCTTTATAGCCGATTCCCTGCATGGACACCATATCTCTTTTACATCCTTCTTCCACCAGTCCTTCCACCTCTTGCAGCAGACCTTCCTGCATCATGAGATCCACTCTGCCATTAATCCGCTCATAAAGAAGTTCTCTTTTTTCATTGAGAACAAAATAAGCAAACTGATACGGTGAGTATTTTTCCCGCTGACTGGCGTTATGGACAGAAAGCTTCTCTCCGGTCTCATGAAAATACTCCAGCGCCCGGATCACTTTTTTTACATTATTGGCGTGGAGAGCCGACGCATACTCCGGGTCAACCTTCCGGAGCATCTCATACAGATACTCCTTTCCTCTCTCCTCCGCCAGCTTTGTCAGTTCCCGGCGGTACGTCTCCTCCGACTCATGGACAGAAAAATCAATGTCATATAGAAGAGCCTGAATATAAAAGCCGGTTCCTCCCACAACAACGGGAATATGTCCCCGCTCATAAATCTGCTCCATGGCGTCCTTTGCCATCTCCTGGAACCGGACCACATTGAATTCTTCCTTCGGGTCCAGCTGATCCACCAGAAAATGCGGCACGCCCTGCATCTCCTCCGGCCGGATCTTCGCCGTTCCGATATTCATTTTTTTATAAATCTGCATGGAATCCGCGCTGATAATCTCCCCGCCCACAGCCTTTGCCAGCTGGATCGACAATGCGGTCTTTCCGGCCGCCGTCGGCCCTGTAAGAATCAGCAGCGGTCTCTTTTCTGTTTTCATATTCATATCCATTTATATTCTACAATTTATGATAATATTCCACAAATGTGATTTGCGGGTGATTTTTTGCCTTCCTCCGGGATTTGGCGGACAGACGACGGTGACGCGCCATGTCGTTTCGTCCGGCCATTCCCATTTCACACAATCCTCTTAAACTTCTTCTCCAGCTCGTATTTTGTCATGGAGATGATGGTCGGCCGACCGTGCGGACACTGGTAAGGATTCTCCAGTTCCAGCAGCTGGTCCATGAGGCTGTCCATCTCCTGAAAGCTCATTTTCTGGTTGCCTTTCACCGCCGCCTTGCAGGCCATGGAGGCCAGCTTGTCGGTAATGATGTCAAGGTTTAATTTGCTGCTGCCCTCATCGAGGCTGTCCAGAAGCTCAATGAACAGATCCTGCTGGTTGATGCCGAAAAGGTTAGCCGGCACCGCGCGGATGCAGTAGTCTCCGCCGCCAAATTCCTCAATCTGGAAGCCCAGTGCCGCAAAGGCATCCTGAAACATCAGATATTTCTCCTTCTCTTTGATGGAAAAAGAGAGGATGATCGGAGGCGCCACCATCTGCTGATCGATGGTCTTTTCCTGAAGATTCTTCCTGAGCCGCTCGTACATGACCTTTTCATGGGCGGCATGCTGGTCCACAAAAAAGAGCTGTTCCTCGTATTCCACGATCCAGTAGGTCTTAAACACCTGTCCGATGAGCCGATGCCGCGGCCGCGCCTCTTTCGATAAAAGCGGCATATCCGTAAGGCTCATCTGCTCGCCCACCACATAGCCCTGTGCTTCCTTCACCGGAAGAACTGCGGCCTCCTGTGATATGGTTTCCGTAGACGGATATCCTGCCTGCGCCGGTGCTGCAGCCTCGCCTTCCTGTGGAGCAGCCGGGCTCTCCGCAGCTGGCTTTGTTTTTTCGGATACCTGCCGGCCGGCGATGGCCTGGTCGATCTCCTGCTTAAGCTGCGGCATCTCTCCCACGTTCATGCTGGCGATGCGCCGTTCTGCCTCTCGGTCTGCCAGAGTGGAAGTAGACGCCGAAGCCGCAGGCTGCGATGAAGGGGATGAACTGTTTTCTTCCTCCTGCTTCCGTCTTTTGATCTCCTCGAGACGTTCCTTTGAGAGATTGGAAAAACGTTCTTCAATCTCCCGGCGTTTCTTTTCAAAAGGCTCCGGTGTTTTCTTTCTTAACGGCAGGCTGCTGCCCTGTTCTCTGGAAAGGGAAACCTTCGGTATCAGGTCTTTTTTTACAAAGCTTCCCCGCACGGCGCTGACCATGGCGGAGTAGAGCTCCTCGCCGTTTTTAAAACGCATTTCCATCTTGGCCGGGTGTACATTTACATCGAACAGACGGGAATCCATCTCAATCATCAAAGCCGTGAACGGGAACTTATGCACCATGGAATGGCCTTTGTAGCCCTCCTCGATGCCCTTGGTGATGATGTTGTTCTTCAGGTATCTTCCGTTGACAAAATAATTCTCGTAACTCCGGTTTCCCCGGGAAATCACCGGCTTGCCCACGAAGCCGTCGATGGAAATACCGCTCTCCTTAAAATGTACTTCCAGCAGGTTCATGGCAATGTCTCTTCCATATAAATGATAAATAACATCTTTGAGGTTGCCGTTTCCCGAGGTGGATATTTTATTCTTACTATCGCAGATAAATTTGAAGGAAATGTCCGGATGGCTCAGCGCCAGCCGCTGCACAAAGGCCTCCACATAGCCCGATTCTGTCATGGCAGACTTCAAAAACTTCCGCCGGGCCGGCGTATTGTAAAAAAGATTGCGCACCACAAATGTGGTTCCCTCCGGGCAGCCGATTTCTTCGAAGGATACCTCCTCGCCGCCTTCCATCACATAGCGGACGCCGGAGATCCCCTCGTCGGTCTTGGTTATAACCTCCACCTTTGCCACGGCGGCGATACTGGAAAGAGCCTCGCCCCGGAATCCCAGAGAACCGACGGTCTCCAAATCTTCCGCCGAAGAAATCTTGCTGGTGGCATGCCGGAGGAACGCCTTCTTAATCTGTTCTTTCTCAATGCCGCTGCCGTTGTCGGTGATGCGGATAAAATCAATGCCGCCGCCCTTGATCTCGATGGTCACCGCCGTGGAACGGGCGTCCACCGCGTTTTCCACCAGCTCCTTCACGATAGAAGCCGGCCGCTCCACTACTTCGCCCGCGGCGATCTGATTAATCGTATTCTGATCCAGTACATTTATTACAGCCATGGATTCCTCCTTTCTGCCGGCGATTCCCCGCCCGTACATTTCTTATGTTACTATTCTGCCTGTATATTTCTTTTATCAATCCTGCCGCCAGCATCGTATTCTTCATACACCTTCCCGCAGAATTCTTTGCCTCCTACGCAGCTACCTGCATTTCTGCTGCAGCTCATACAGCGCATTGAGCGCCTGGATCGGCGTCATATTCCCCAAATCCATCTCTTTTAATTCTTTTTCCACAGGGCTTTCTTTCACTTCCACCGGCATGATTCCCATGGTATCGAATAAAGAAAGCTGCACCGGTTCTTCGCCGGTTTCTGTTTTCCCGATAATGTTTCCGGTATTGGCAGCGATGTCGGAGCGTTCCAGCTCCTCGGCGATCTCCTTCGCACGTTCGATAACTGCCTCCGGCACGCCGGCCAGCTTCGCCACCTGAATTCCGTAGCTCTTATCGGCGCTTCCTTTGATGATTTTCCGCAGGAAAATGATATTGTCGCCCTTTTCCTGCACGGCAATACAGTAATTGTTGACGCCGGAAAGCTTGCCTTCCAGCTCGGTCAGCTCATGGTAGTGGGTGGCAAACAATGTCTTGGCGCCGGCAAGACTGGAGCCCGCAATGTATTCCACCACAGCCCAGGCGATGGACAGTCCGTCATAGGTGCTGGTTCCCCGGCCGATCTCATCGAGGATCAGCAAGCTGTCTTTAGTGGCATGGCGAAGGATATTGGCTACTTCACTCATTTCCACCATAAATGTACTCTGCCCGGAAGCCAGGTCATCAGAGGCTCCTACTCTGGTAAATATCCGGTCCACCAAACCGATGCTCGCAGACTTGGCCGGCACAAAAGAGCCGATCTGCGCCATCAGTACGATGAGCGCCGTCTGACGCATGTAGGTGGATTTTCCTGCCATATTCGGTCCGGTGATCACATTTACCCGGTTCTTCTTATGGTCAAGAAGCGTATCATTCGCCACAAACAAATCGCCCCTCATCATTTTCTCCACCACCGGATGTCTTCCGTCCTTGATGTCAATGACGCCTCTCTGATTGATGGAAGGACGCACGTAACCGTTCTGTTCCGCCACCACCGCCAGGGAAGCAAAAGCATCCAGCCACGCGATGATGTGGGCGGTCTTCTGGATTCTCTCCATCTGAGACGCCAGCTGCTCCCGGATCTCCACGTAAAGTTCGTATTCCAACGCGCAGAGTTTCTCCTCCGCGCCGAGAATGGTCCGGGCCAGCTCCAAAAGCTCTTCCGTCGTATATCTCTCCGCGTTGGCGAGGGTCTGGCGGCGGATGTAATAATCCGGCACCAGGTCTTTATAAGAATTGGTCACTTCTATGTAATAACCGAACACTTTATTGTATCGCACCCGGAGATTTTTAATGCCGGTCTTCTCCCTCTCCCGTTCCTCAAGCTCTGCCAGCCAGGTCTTTCCCTCGGTCTTGGCTTTCTTGAGATGGTCGACCTCCTCATGATATCCCTCTTTCAAAATACCGCCTTCCTTGATTGGGATCGGCGGGTCTTCCTCGATAGATTCCTCCAGCAGAGTGTACAGGTCTTCCAGGGTATCCAGGTCTTCTCCCATCTTCGCCAGCACACCCTTGCTGAACTGCCCCAGAATATCTTTAATGTATGGCAGATACTGAATGGAAGTCTTAAAGGAAATGAGATCCCTCGGATTGGCGGAACGGTAGCTGACCTTCATGGTCAGTCTCTCCAGGTCGTAGATGGAGTTCATGTACTCCCGCAGCTCTTCTCTGGCCATTACATTTTCTTTGAGCATCTCCACGGCGTCCAGCCTCTCCTGGATGGCCTGCTTGTGGATGAGCGGCTGCTCTACCATATTACGGAGCATCCGGGCGCCCATGGCAGTCTTTGTCTTGTCAAGTACCCAGAGAAGGCTTCCCTTCTTGGTTTTCTCCCGCAGAGTCTCGCACAATTCCAGATTCCGCCGGGTGGCGCTGTCCAGCACCATATAATTCTGAGTGGAATAAGGCGTCAGCTCCATGAGATGGGACAGGGATGTCTTCTGAGTCTCATGAAGATATTGCAGCAATCCGCCGCTTGCCACGATGCCGAACGGGTAATCGGCAAGACCGATGCCCTCCAGATTGATCAGGTGATACTGCTCCTTGATCATCTTCTCGCAGTGTTCCGTCTCAAAATAGTAGCTGGCCACCGGGGTGATGACCGTTCCGATTTTTTCTTTTATATATTCAAAATCCACACCGCAGATACAGAAGCCGTCGTTGCAGATAATCTCTGCCGGCTGAAACTTGTTCATCTCATCCAGCAGGGCGTCCTGATGTTCCAGCTGGGTTGTCCGGAACTCTCCCGTGGACAGGTCGCAGACGGCGATACCGAACTTATCATCTTCGCAGAAAACGCTCATAATATAGTTGTTTCTGCTCTCGTCCAGACTCTGGGTCAGCGTATTGGTACCCGGCGTCACCACCCGGATGACGTCTCTTTTTACGATTCCCTTTGCCGCCTTCGGATCCTCCACCTGCTCGCAGATGGCGACGCGGTATCCCCGCTCCACCAGTTTGTTGATATAAGGTTCACAGGAATGAAAAGGAACGCCGCACATCGGCGCCCTCTCCTCCTGACCGCAGTTTTTTCCCGTCAGAGTGATCTCCAGTTCCTTGGACGCCGTCAGCGCGTCATCAAAAAACATCTCATAGAAATCCCCCAGACGGTAAAACAAAATGCAGTCCTTATATTGATTTTTTATCTCAAAATACTGTTCCATCATGGGAGTAAGTTTAGCCATTGCTCAACCTCCCCAGATAGTAGAATCCTTTCGCTTCCTCAAGTACCACCGGCACGATCTTACCGATGACGGACGAATCAGCCGTGAAATGTACCACGTTATTATTGGACAGCCGTCCGGTGATCATGGACGGATCTTTCTCATCAATGGCTTCCGCCAGAACCAGCTCCGTTCTTCCCTGAAGTCTTGCATTTTTCTCCCTTGCCACCTCATTGACTACTTTCAGGAGGCGGTCAAATCTCTCATGCGCCACATCTTCCGGTACCTGGTTTTCCATCTTCGCCGCCGGAGTGCCGGAACGTTTGGAATAGATAAAAGTAAATGCACTGTCGTACTCTGCTTTGCGTACAATGTCCAGCGTCTCCTGAAAATCTTCTTCGGTCTCTCCCGGGAAGCCCACGATGATATCCGTGGTGATAGCCAGATCCGGCATGGCTGCCCGAAGCTTTCCTACCAGCTCCAGATACTGTTCCTTCGTGTATTTCCGGTTCATGAGATTTAAAATGCGGCTGCTGCCGGACTGTACCGGCAAATGCAGATGCCGGCAGATCTTCTTTGACGCCGCCATCACTTCGATGAGTTCGTCAGACAGATCCTTCGGATGGGAAGTCATGAAACGAATCCTCTCAATGCCGTCCACCTTCTCCACCATCTGAAGAAGCTTCGCAAAGCTCACCGGCTCATCCAGGTTCTTTCCATAGGAATTGACATTCTGTCCGAGAAGCATGATCTCCACGACGCCTTCCTGCGCCAGCTTCTCCACCTCGGCAACGATGTCCTCCGGTCTGCGACTCCGCTCTCTTCCCCGCACATACGGAACAATACAGTAGCTGCAGAAATTGTTGCAGCCGAACATAATGTTTACGCCGGCCTTAAAATCAAACTTCCGGTCGCTTGGCAGATCTTCGATGATCATATCCGTCTTTTCCCAGACATCGAACACTCTCCGCTTGCTGCTCAGCGCCTCGTACAGAAGCTCCGCCAGCTTGAAAATGTTGTGGGTGCCGAAAACGATATCCACAAATGTATAGACGTCTTTTACTTTCTGAACCTCTTCTTCTTCCTGCATCATACAGCCGCACATGGCAATGATCATATCAGGATTCTTCTTTTTGTACGTCTTCAAAGTGCCCAGACGTCCGTACACACGGATATTGGCATTTTCCCGCACGGTACAGGTATTATAATAGACAAAATCCGCGTCCTCGTTGTCCGTCGGCACATAGCCGATCTCCTCCAGAATCCCGTTGAGCTTCTCTGAATCCTTAAAGTTCATCTGACAGCCGAAGGTCTGGTCATGGAAGGTGAGCTTCCTGCCCAGTTCCTGCTCTCTCATCTTCACCAGTTCCCGGCACTTTGCCATAAACCAGCGCTGACGCTGCGGTTCCTGCACCGGAACAGATTCATTTATATCAATGTTACTATGATTTGCAGTCATATTGTACTCCTTAACTAAATCAGGGCAGCCCTGATGGTTTTCTTCTGAATATAATAGTTTGTTACCTGCTTTTTTGCAAACAGAATAATTATAGTGTAACACCCTTTTTTTTTCAAGAAAAAGTCTTCGCTTTTTTGTTTTCCTTCGTATATTAAGGATAAACGGGCGCCCGTTGTTATTGTTCGTTGTCGTCACGGAAGAGGAGGCCGGCCCGGCCTATGGATTTTTCTCCGTATTTGCTGCGGATTTTGTCCATAGCGGCATCCAGCTGCTCCATTTTTCGGTGGTGTTTTCTTGCATTTTCCTCTGTCGCCTGTTTTTTCATTTCATTGGTTTCTCCCGCATGTTTGCGTTTTGCTGTGTTCTCTGACTTTTTAGTGTTGTCTGTTTCGTTCTGCTGCGGCTGCATTTCCTGCATCCAGAAGTCCATGGTTATCTGGCCGGACTTTTCATTTTCATACAGGAATGGAATCGGTTCCTTTTCTTCGGGCTTTTTGGGTTCTATTTTTTCTTCGGTAAGTTTAGTGCATCGGACGCCGAGAAGCCGGATCGGCGTGCCGTCCCACAGTTCTTTAAAAAGCTGGCAGCTTATACGGTAGAGGTCATCTGTTGTGTTGGTGGAATAATCAAGCACTTTCTGGTGCGAACGCTTCCGGAACTGATAGTCCTTAATCTCCACGTCAATGGTCTGAGCGTATATCTTATCGATACGCAGCCGCCTTGCCACAGTCTCGCTGAGCTGCAGCAGTATCTTTGCCGCTTCCTCGTACTCGGTCACATCTTTGCTGAGGGTAGTGGAATTACCGTATCCCTTGGCCTGGTCCCGTTCCTCTTTGACCGGCGAATCATCGATGCCATTGGCATACCGCCATAACACCTCGCCGTGGCTTTTCAGATGAGATTTAATGAAGGTCGGATCGCTGTTTGCCAGATCGCCGATGGTCCGGATGCCCAGGCTGTTTAATCTGGCTGCTGCCGCCGCTCCTGTAAAGAATAATTCTCTTACTGGCAAGGGCCACATTTTATCTGCAATCTCTGATGTAAAAAGTGTATGTATTTTATCGGGTTTTTCAAAATCAGACGCCATTTTCGCCAGTACTTTACAGTTAGAAATGCCAATATTGACGGTAAATTTCAATGTCTCCCGAATTTCTTTTTGTATCAGCTCGGCAGCTTCCGTCACATTTTTATAGAAATAATGAAGCCCGCTCATGTCCAGATACGCCTCATCGATAGATACCTGCTCCACTACGGGCGCATATTTTTTTAAGATTTCTATAAATGCTCTGGAATATTTTTTATATAGTTTGAAATCAGGCGAAAAACTTTTCAATTCCGGACATTTTTTCAGAGCGTCAGTCACCGGCTCACCGGTCCGGATTCCATAGGCTTTCGCCGGAATGGACTTTGCCAGCACGACACCTTTTCGCCTTGCCGTATCGCCGCCGATGATGGCAGGAATATCTCTGATATCAATCTCGGCTCCATTTTTTAACTGTTCTGTAGCTTCCCAACTCAGATAAGCGCTGTTGACGTCCACATGGTATATCAAACGTTCCATTTTACCCCTTCTGCTCTCCGTTTCCTCAAAATACTATTCGTGCAAAAGAAAAAGCTGCTGCAAAACGTTCTGTCCGCACAGGTATCATATATTCGTGGCAAAATATACAGAATATCAATGCAGCATACGTTTTTTGCAACAGCTTCA
This sequence comes from Eubacterium sp. An3, assembly GCF_002159465.1. NCBI lineage: Bacteria > Bacillati > Bacillota > Clostridia > Eubacteriales > Eubacteriaceae > Eubacterium > Eubacterium sp. An3. The sequence goes on along the minus strand of NZ_NFIR01000017.1, from coordinate 903 downwards.
TCAGGGCAACGACCATTACTCTTCCCGGGCAATATCACTATCGCCAAAATGGTCATCATCATCCTTGAAATCGATTATTTTTTCTTCTTTTAACTCCGCATCAAATGCAGCGGCTGTACCACATTTCGGACAGTAATCATCCGATGAAGACATTTCCGCACCACATTCTGTGCAGCGAACTTTGTCATACATTTTCTGCAGATCCTGCTCTTTTTCGGCCAGAGCTTCTTTTACTGTTTTTAATGACTGAAAATATTTTTCATATTCTTCTTCATAGTCATTTTGATGAAGTTTAATATAAGTCTTTCCAATCCTGTAAGTGATATCCCGGATTTCTCTTTTGTCCTGTCGAATCTGTTCTTTCAATTTCAGAATATCCGTCGTTTTCTTTGCTTTGTCTGCCACTGTCTGCCCCGCCTGGACTACATTTTTCTTTAATTGTTCAAAAAAATCCATAATTCTTCCCTCATTTTCCTGTTTCTGTTTATTATAGCACAAAAACGTTTAAAACTTATACAAGTTCTAAACGTCTCTATTGAAGTAGTCCATAGGGGAATCGAACCCCTGTTTCCGCCGTGAGAGGGCGGCGTCTTAACCGCTTGACCAATGGACCATATATTCTGTTGAAGGAATTTGGTTTAACAGGGGATGAGAGAATCGAACTCCCACCAAAGGTTTTGGAGACCCCTATCATACCATTTGACCAATCCCCTGTATTGAAGATGTACCTTCAAAACTGCACACATTATATCAGACTTTTTATCTTTTGTCAATAGTTTTTTTATTTTAGGTCAAGCTTTCGACCGATTAGTAGCAGTCAGCTCCATGCATCGCTGCACTTCCACCCCTGCCCTATCTACCTCATCGTCTCTAAGGGGTCTCTCACATTTCTGCTAGGAGATC